>JAIQGK010000026.1 GCA_020072645.1 Terriglobia bacterium | reverse complement strand
CACGCCCGGCGTGGTGGTGATGCCAAAGCCCGGCAATGCGGACACTGGACCTCGATTTTCAGTTCCGGCCCGGGCGTGATCTTGTTGAGAAAAGCAGTGATCTCGGATCGGGTGCGCAGTGGCAGTTCACGCGCCGCGGCTTCACTGAGCGATTCGCGGCCCAGCTTCTTCACAATGCGCGCGAACAACTTTGTGTTGGCCATCGCCGGATTCACGTCTTTGCAATCCAGAATGGCTTCCAGGTCGAGTCCCGTAGGCAAACGCAGCGTGACGTGCCCCGATTTTGGATCGTCTTTCCGCAACGGCGTGGAAAGCTCGAACTCATACTGCTGCTGCACAGTCTTCAACCGCCGCACCGGAAGCTCGCTGATGAGGAATTCCACATCCGCTTTCTGCCCGCAGGCTGCGGCGGGGCACCGCATCACCTGGTGCACCTGGTCACCCAGGGAAATTTGCCGCAAGCGCAGCAGCAGGTAGTCGCGGTCGCCAATGAGCATCTCTGAGATCAGTTCCTTGCTCACCGGCTTGTCCAGCCCTGGCACTTCCACTAGCACCTGCGCCAGAAATTCCGAAACCTGTTGTGCGGCATTTCTGTACCGGCGGTCGGCGAGCAGTTCTTCGTCGCGCCCGGTCAGAGGCCGCACCATCACGGTCTTGAAACACTGGCCGCGGCTGTCAAGCACGCCGCCCGGCAGCTCCAGGCGGCCGGCCGCCCAGTCTTCACCGGGCAGCGCCGCTGCGGAAGTTATTTGCGGTTCCATGGCGATGGCTGCCATAAGCGATTACGCCGCGGCGCCTCCGATCGGTGTCAGCAACTGAATGCCTTCGTTCTGCAGTTCCAGCGTGTGGATCAGCACATCGTTGGAGTTGGCATCGAGGTCGCCCACCGAATATTTCGAAACCCAGCAGTTGTAAACGCGATAGGCTTTCACCATCTCGTTCTTCAGGTTGTAAATCTCTATGTCGATGTCTTTGCGGAAATCATCCGGCGTTTTCTCCGCATCGCTGCCCTTATTACCCAGGTAGTTGCTCATGGCAGTCGCCCATTTTTCAAAGACCGGGTTGTTCGTCATGCCCTGCTCGAGCGTGATGTGCTCGAATGAGACCTGGCCGGGCAGTTTCTGCTTGAAGCTGTCGATATCACCCGTGCGGAAGTCCTGGTTGGCAACACTGATCGTAATAGCCGAGCACTTGGTAAGCCCGGCGACTACTTTCTGGTCCACCTTGATGCGAAATTTGAACTTCCTAAACGGATCTGCTGATGATGCTCTTGGCGGCATTGAAACTCCTTTCTGGTTGTCTAAATCACCCGTTCCCAGCCTTCATGGCGTAGGGTGACACTTTGGATTCCAACGCCGCCTGAGCTTGCGTCCAGCTCGGGCAGCGCCGTGTACTTTGTGATCCAGCAGCGGTTCAGCTTGTAACTTGCGATTGGCTGGCTCTGCCGGTCTGTCGGATTTCCTTTCAGGTCGAACACATCGATAAAGATCGTGCGCTTGAAGCCTGAAACAGAACCCGGATCGGATTGCAACTGCACCACCGCGTTGGCCCATTCTTCAAACGAATTGTTCATGCTCAGGCCCTTTTCCAGCGTGACGTCTTCATATCGGACTCCGCCCGGGTTGTTGCGCGGCGACAACAGGTCGCCCGCCTCTTTCAACTCGTTGGGGGTCACGGTGCGGGTAAGCGCCGATACTTTGGTGATGCCCGCTACCGTGGTGTCTCCGAACCGCACGCGAAACTTGTATGTGCGATAGGGATCGAATTGTGACGCGCGCGCCATTGCTTACGACCCCGGTGTCTGCACTTTCTGGCTGATGCGGATGATCACGAACTCCGCCGGCTTTAAGGGCGCGAACTTCACTTCCATATTCACGCGGCCTGCGTTCACTTCCGAATCAGGATTCAGGTCGGCATCGCATTTCACTGCGAATGCCTGCTGTGGTGTTGTGCCCGCCAACGCGCCCTGCCGGAACTCACCCATCATGAAGTCTGAAATGTTGGCTGTCAGCGCAGCCCACAGCCGTTGATCGTTCGGTTCAAAAACGGCCCACTGCGTGCCCCGATAGATGCTTTGCTCCAGGTAAATCGCATAGCGCCGCACCGGGATATACCGCCATTCCGGATCAGAGAGCGTACCCATCGTGCGCGCGCCCCAGATAATGAGGCCCGATGCCGGGAAGTGTCGGATGCAGTTCACGCCGATAGGGTTGAGAATGTCCTGCTCGGAATCAGTGACTGAATATTCGAGGTCCAACGGCCCGATCACGTTCGCTTCAGTGCCTGCCGGCGCTTTCCAGACGCCGCGCGTGTTATCGATGCGCGCATACATGCCGGCCACAAATCCTGAAGGCGGTACAAAGCGTGTGGGATTCTTTCCCGCTCCCACCGGATCATTCACCAGCATCCACGGGTAATAGAAAGCGCCGTAGCTGGTTTTTGTGGTGATCTTGTTTGAGAGGAAATCCGCGACGTGCGAAGGATCAGTGATGGGTGTATCTTTCGTGGTTTTGCCTGGTGAGTCGGCAATCATCACGCAATCGCGCCGGATGCTGCAATAGCCCACCGCTTGGCTGATCACTCCCGGACTGGCAATGCCGGGAATTGCTACAAAATTCACGTCCGTAACATCATCAAGAGCATGTAGTCCGGTTTTCAGGTCTGCGCTGCCAATGTAATCTGTATCGCCGACTGGCGGACCGTCGTCGCCGCCAAGCAGCTGCCATGGCTGGATCACGCCCAGGCCATCAATGTTCGACGCTGGCCGCAGATACGGCGAACCTTCATCGCCCTCTGCATATCCCGAGTTTCTTGACGCGTCAAACTTCAGGCGGATGTTGGGAGATTTCAATCCATCTGCAACTTGCAGAGTATAGAAGTTGCCCTTGCGTGGCTGGGTAATCACTACGCGATTGGCCACCACGGTAGCGATAGTGCCCTGAGGCGTGACGGTATTGGGCGGTAGCTGCAGGATCGCGTTTGCACTGGCTGCATTGATCGCCGCCGCGATCTCAGTGGCCGTGGCCTGAGCCAGGTTGGCGATATTCGCTGCGCCCAGTGGTACCGTCACAACTACATTCGGGTTCGTCAGCGTTCCATTGTTCAATGTAATGGTGAAATTCGATCCGTCGGCCAGCGCAAACGGACCGGGTGCGCTCTGCACGAAAGCCGCTTCACTGCGGCCCTGGCCAGTGGTTGTGGCCGCCGTACGGTCCAGATTCAGGAATTGCAACTGGGCCGCTGCGGTTCCGCTCAATGCCAGTGAAGTGTCAGCGGCGCCCCTGTTCACCGTGGAAATCACCACGCGGTTGCCTTGTGTGCTTACCGCAAGCAGGCCGTTGGCGGTGGAAGCGAGAGCAGTATTGATTTCAGACGCCAGCGTGGTCGCGGTATGCGTGGCGCTCGGCGTGAGCGTGATGACAGGTAGAGCGTCACCGTGCGCGCTTATGTTGAGAAGGTTGTTGCCACCGGTTGTATCGAAGGTTGCTTGCGCCGCACTCTTCACCGTGGCCCCAATGGCCGGGCCCGTGCCCGCGGCAAAACCTGCCAGGCCCACCAGCGGACGCGCCGCCGCCGTGGCTGCGCCTCCCAGAATGAAATATTTGTCGAAGCCCGCGCTGATGCTCTTGACCACCAGGTGATTGGTAGCATCAAGCGAAGCCGAAACATTGAATGCCGCCCAGGCTGTGTTGAGCTGCGTGAGCACCGTCGCCCGGGGGACATTGCCGGTAAACGTTACGGGGGTGACCGTGCCGTCAGGGGTTTCCAGGGTAATAGCTTCACCGCCGCCCGCAAACGGTACCGGATCGGCCAGGGGGTTGGTTGAGACTTTTTGCGCAAAACCTACGATCTCCGAAGCACCCAGATCTTTTACCGTAATGTAGTCTGAAATATCATTGATGGCCGTCTCTACGTAATCGGCGGACGTTGGATCCATCGAGAGACTGTCAAACAGCTCCACAACGTTTGCCGGATCATCCTGTGCGATCACCAGCTTGAATTCGGTGGTCGGGTTGTTGGTAGCGTTCTGCACCGTCACCAGCAGGCCATTGCCCCAGGAACCCGCACCCTTGGCCGTTACGCGCAGCGTGTTGCGCGGCGCCGCGGTTTCCTGGTCTGCCAGATCGCGGCTGGCCGCAATCGAGCTGACCACATTGAGCGCGCGCACGATGTAGCAGCGCTTGCCGCCATTGTTGAAGAACTGTGAGACCGCATAGGGCAGGTAGCTGCTCGGGATCAAGTCGCCGAATGCCCGGACGAACTGGGCCCAGCTGGTGATAAACGTCGCCTTATTGGGGACGCCTTTTGCGGTCACCCCAATAAAAGCTGCTGTCGAAGTTCCAACGCCTTCAATAGGGCGGACTCCGCTCGATTTTTCTTCAACAAATACTCCCGGATGCAGGTACTCTGCCATATTTCCTCCTGTTCACGATCTTTTTGATATTGCCAATTTCTAAATACCGCTCTGTTTCTTTTGCCGTGCGCCTTCTCGGGAGCACTCTGTTTCTGCCGCTCAAATGATGCTTGCCCCTCTCCTGCTCTTTTCTTCAAGGGCTTGTGCCCAGGGCTTTTCCACTCTTTACTTGGGCGCTTTTCGAGACCGCTTTGGACTCTTTTCTTCTTCGTCGCCGGCCTCATTTCCACCGTCGTCATCGTCTGTCGCTGCCTTTGCTGACTCTTCTTCTGCCGGCGCTTTTTCAGACGCAGCCGGTTTTACTTTTGCAGGATGTCCCGCGGCCCGCGCTTCGTGCTCCAGCACGTCCGCCATTTTGGCGTCGATGCGGCGCACCAACCCCTGGGCTTCCCATGCCGCCAGGTGTACGTTGTCGTAGAGCAGTTCTTCCCGCACTGGCGCAGAAATCTGGTTGGACTGCACATACATCACACCGCCGCCGCGCAGGTCCACAGCCAGCTTGTGTTTGCCCAGGTTTTGAATTCGACATGCCATCGTTGCTTCTCCTCTTCTTTCAGAACAGCCTGGTCGTTGCGATTCTCATTTCCGCTTCGGGACCCGGCTCCAGCAGTCCCGAATAGGCCCCAAATTCTTCTTTCATGCAGCGCCGCCCGATCTTTTCCAGTTCGCGGCGCGTGGCTCGTATGCAGTGCCGCATACAGATATCCGTGCCTTCTTCTGAAGCCAGCAGTGCCGCCCACAAAACGATGTTGGTGATGTGCCCGCCGGCCAGTTCGAATTGCCGCGCCAGGAAGTTGAAATCCACGTCTGGATCGAGCGGCGCTTTTTGCGGGAAACTCTGCCGCCAAATGGACACTCTGTCCTCGTAAGCCGGCATGGGGAATTCCACCACCACCTGGATGCGGCGGAGAAAAGCTTCGTCCAGATGCTGGCGCATGTTGGTGGCCAGCACCACCACGCCTTCAAAACTTTCAATTTGCTGCAGCAGATAGTTAATTTCTATGTTGGCGTAACGATCGTGCGCGTCTTTTACTTCTGACCGTTTACCGAACAGCGCGTCGGCCTCGTCAAAGAACAGGATCGCGTCAGAGTATTCCGCCTCGCGGAAGATGCGCGAAAGGTTTTTTTCCGTCTCGCCAATGTATTTACTGACCACGCCCGCCAGATCGATGCGATAGAGGTCCATCTGCAGCGCGTTGGCAATTACTTCAGCCGCCATGGTCTTACCCGTGCCCGGTGGGCCTGAGAACAATACAGTCAGGCCCTTGCCCCGGCTCATGAGCGAATTGAAATTCCACTCTTCCATCACCCGGCGGCGCTGTTGCACGTGGCGCACCACGTCACGCACCAGTTCCTTTTTCTTTTCCTGCAGCACCAGTTGCGGCCAGTGATACAGCGGTTTGATTTTTTTGGCCAGAGCGCCGAGCCTGGGCGCGGAAATCTGGGCTGCTTCCGTGTGCAGCTGCGCGCGCCATGTGGACGTGTCCGGATCTTTGCCGCCCAGCACGTGGGCGCAACGCCGGAATGCTATGGCGATCTGGCCCGCCGAGAGCCGGAATTTCACCGCCAGGGCTTCGGCGATTTCATCAACTTCCCCGGCGGCCAGCGGCGAGAACTCCGTCAGAAGCGCAGCCCAAAGGTTTTTGCGCGCATCATTCGAAAGTTCGGGGACATGGATGGCGACATGACGATGGCGCGGAAACCAGGCATTGCCTAATTCCTGTTCTTCACGCAATACAAAGACAATCCAGCCACGCTCTTCGATCTGCTGCTCCAGCGCGGTCCGGAATTCCGCGCCTCGCTCCACGTTTTGCAGCACGGCTTCAAAATTGCCCAGCACCAGCGGCGAAGCATGCAGGAGCGAATCCCGAAACGCCCGCCTGATCACCTGCTCCAGACGGGGATGTTTGATCACGCGTGCGCAATCGAGCGCAATCACTCCCAGGCCCGCCTGCCAGCAGGCTGATTCCACGGCATGGCGGCGGCCTGAGCCACTGCGCCCGATCACGGAAATCACCAGCCGCTCGCGCTTGATGGTTTCCTGCTGCCGATAGCGTGTGATATGAGAGTTTATGCTGCGCGCGGTATCGGTATGTGTTGACCACAGCGCGTTGGCTTCCGCCGGATAATCCCGCTCCAGCCACACTGATTCCAGTTCCGCATCCAGCTTGTAATCCTGAAACAAAAATTGCACGATCGCTGGATCAACTTTTAGGCAACGTGACAGCGGCGAACCAGAGGCTTGCTCTTCAACCCAGACCAGCAACCCATCGCGTAACAGGGGTGAGGCGGGCGTAAGCCGCGAACGGCAAGCGGCCGATTCATCCGGCGTGCTCAGCAGCCGAAGCAGCAGATCGACCGATGGATATTTCTGCGTGACGTCGTCATTCACGTAACCGAAAATTTTCTGGTAGCGCACTTCCAGTTCCGGGGCGATGCACACCAGCATGCACTCCACCTCGAACGGGCTCAAGCCAAACCGCTCCTGTACGGTGGCCAGCGGAAGGTTCGCGCTCTGAATCTGGCTGCCGGCTCTGCGTTCCTCTGTCGCCTGCCACAACAAGCCGGATCTAAACCGCGCGGATGTCTGCTCGCGCCGTCCCAGCAATTCCTTGGCTTCCTTGTCGGAGACCACCATTCCGCTCAGACTGAAATCGTTGCGCTGACGGGCCGCAGGCATTTCTTCCACAAGATCCATCAGACGCTCGTCCAGGAGCTGGCAGAGATGTTGCAGCAGTTCCATGCCGTTCGCGTAAGGGACCGCCCCGTTCTCCGCCATGTCTTTCTGCTCCTGTACCATCGTTGTGCTCATCGCAGTTGCCTCACCTTGAGGACTCGCTCGTCAACGCGAGTCACGTTGCGGGTCACCGCGCTATCCACCAGAGCTACGCAAACTTCATATGTCATCGAGAGGCGATAGTGTCTCTGCCCAAAAACCCGCGCCAGTTCAGTCATCAGATCGAGCGTGAGCATGTGTGGAATGACTTTGAGTTCCTCAATCACATTGGTCAGGCTGGGATCGTAATTTGCCGGCGGAATAAAAGGCGTGTCATTGAAAACCTTGATGACTTCTCCCAGCGTGACCTGAATATCGAGCTGGGTTGGGCCATACGGCGTGACCAGGTAGAAGAGATTCAAGCCCACTGGTGGCCCGGTAAGCACTGAAGGCGACGTTACGATCTCGTCGCCGTTGGTGAAAAACGGGTTGTACTCCACCCGGTAGAGATACAGGTGGATGAGCGGATTAGAGTCTGAAATAGTGTCCGACGGCGCTTTCTGGTTCTCGACATCGACACCCGTCTGCGCCTTCAAAAACGCAGCGAGACTTTTTGTTATTCCGCTGATAGCCCGGAAATCGCTCATGATTCTTGATCAGTCGTCCTTCTCAAAAACTCTTTGGCCCGATCCAGCACAGCTTCTGCAACTCCGTAGACCACTGTCTGCTTCACGAGCGCGTACTTCACCAGCCAGCCCCATCCTGTCAGTGTGTCCAGCGCTTCCTGCAACTCCACTGACGTATAGCTGCTGCCCGGGGGCAACCACCAATCGCGAATACCTGACACCGTGTCCCGTGCTTCCGGGTGCTGCGTCATGTATTGCACGATCTCGTGAATCGCCCGCCTGACCGTCTTCGGTAGGTCATGGAATTCGGGCATCGATTTCTGATTTAAGCAATCAGCGTTCCATCTGTTGCGCAGGCAAATGGGACGCTGCCATTCGCTCGCCAACAGCGGGCCTTTTGAATTTGTGATTGTTCGGGGATGGAGCCACGGCGGTGCAGGTGTGACAACTAGACCGCACCTGAGCAGGACAAGTCTGTGCGAAAACTGCAAAATGGCGTTCAGGCAGATGGTGCGGCAGACTTGTCGCAAGCGATGCGCGCACCTTAGGTTATAAAATCATTTGGTTTGAGCGATTGCTTTCCCTGTGGGGTTTGCAACTATGTTCAGCGGCTCCTGCTTACCTTCTCGAGCATTCCTGCTCTGGAAATATCTCTTGCCAACATTTTCTTAATTTTTCCAACAGGGAAAAATGATAAGATTGCGTCCTTCGCTACATAATGAAATCAGGTAAGCGGCGATGAAGCGCGAACGCGTTTTATTCATCGATCTGGGTCAACGCACCTGCTCCGGCGGTAATTGCGGCGTCTTGTCTTCCAGAGTCGGTAGATGGCTTGAAAGTGAGTGCCTCTCTGCGACCACGCCCAAACAAGCAAGCCAACCGCCTCATCTGGTAATCCTGCGCACCCTGGGCATTGAGCGCTTGCTCGAAAGCCTGCGCACGTTGCGCGCTAACTGGAAGCATGTACCAATTCTGGGAGTGCTCTGCGGCGCATCCAATACGCCGGGCCAGCTCCTGGAATGTTTTGCTGAAGGTCTTGACGATTTTGTGGAATGCCCCGTCCGCGAAACAGATATTGTGGTGCGCTCTCGGCGCCTGATGCTTAATACAAAACTGAATGAACAGGCATCGCCTCTGCCGAATTCCCGGCTGCATCTGGATTTCCTGGTGGGTGAGAGTGAACCATTCCTTCGTCTGCTCGCCAAAGTACCGCAAATCGCGCGCTCCATGATGACAGTGCTGCTTACGGGAGAAACCGGCACCGGCAAAGAGCTTTTCGCGCGGGCCATCCACTACAGCAGCCCACGCAAGGGACATCCATTCATTCCGGTGAATTGCGGCGGCCTGCCCGATCATCTGCTGGAAAATGAACTTTTCGGACACGCGCGGGGCGCCTACACGGATGCCCATAGCAGCCATGGCGGCCTGCTTTCAGTTGCCGAAGGCGGCACACTGTTTCTGGATGAAATCGACGCGCTCAGCCTGTCCGCCCAGGTCAAGTTGCTGCGCTTTCTTCAGGACCATGAATACCGCCCTCTAGGCTCAAGCACCACTGTGACCGCCGATATCCGCATTATTGCCGCGACCAACGCCAACCTGCGGGAGTTGGTACAAGCGCATCGTTTCCGCGAAGATCTCTTCCACCGTCTCAATGTCCTCCATCTCGTTATTCCGCCGTTGCATGAACGTCTCGACGATGTCCCGCTGTTTGCCGGACATTTTCTCCTGAAGATCGCCAAGCAGGAAGGACTGGAAGCAAAGACCTTGACCCTGGCCGGCTTGCGGAAATTGCAGAATTACAGCTGGCCCGGAAATGTGCGCGAACTTGAAGGCGTGATTCAGCGCGCTGTTGTCATGTCGACTGGTTCCGTGATCGACGCTGAAGATCTTGAGCTTCCCACAGATGCCTCTTCCTCATCAGCTGCAGCCGTGCCCATGGTTCGGTCTCTGCGCGAAATCAAGAATCAGATCATCGTTAAATTCGAGCGCGCTGAGATCGTGAGCCTGCTCCTCGCCCATCATGGCAACTTGAGCCGCGCTGCCCGCGAAGCAGGAACTAACCGCCGTACCCTGCAACGGTTAATGAGGAAATATGAGTTACAACGTATGCAATTTGAAACCCGGTGAGGAAGAAACCACTCTTCATTTGCATCACTGTCGTGTGGGCAGAACGCTATGCTGATCACCGTTTCGCCCATTGCACTAGTCATTGCCATTCTTGCAGTATGGCGAGTTACGCACCTGCTCTGGGGTGAAGACGGGCCGTGGGACTTGCTTGTGCGACTGCGTCGGCTGGCTGGAAACAGTGTCTTCGGCAGCGTGCTCGATTGTTTCTATTGTCTGAGCTTGTGGATAGCCGTGCCAATGGCCTGGCTGATGGGGCATGGATGGCAGGAACGGATATTGCTCTGGCTGGCTTTTTCCGCAGGGGCAATACTTCTGGAACGCGTTTCCGCGGAGCAGACTGAATTGGAAAAAGGGCATAGCATCCCGATGTGGAACCCTTCGGAATTGCAGTCACGGCCCAATGCTCCTCCGCCAGCTATCTGGCATGAGGAACCACTGTCCGCCCAGGCGCAAAAGGAGGATTAGAGGCCATGGCTTGCTGTGGAAAGAAAAGGGCTGCTGAGAGGCTGGCACGAACGGAAAGTCAAATTCCGGCTCGACTTTCTTCTGCACCCAGGTCAGTTCCGCATCCAATAGCGCATCCAGTAAAGCCACAGCCGGTGGCGAATCCAGTAAAGCCGCAGCCGCCGGCACCCAACCCGCAGCCGATACCCGGGTACTTCGTTTCACCCCTGCCGATTGCGCCCGCCCAATCTCCGTCCCCGCACCCTGAAGTTGCGCGGCCAGAACCGAGCCGATTGGAAGATCTTGTTGATGCCGAGTTTCAATACACCGGCAGCGGCCGGCTGACCGTCACTGGACCTATTACGGGTAAGATTTATTACTTCAGTCAGACCGGAGAAATCATTTCCGTGCATGGCGCGGACGCGGATTCGCTGATCTCGGTCCCGGGGCTCAAGATTGTCGTTTGAACGAGGGCGCACACGCGGACAGTTCGGGTTCTCAGATCGAGAGCTACTTCGACCACCGATCAGCGCAGCACCATCCAAAGAATGGCCGTTGCGCGTGAGCCAAAGCCAGTAGCTGCAAAACTAACTGCCGGTAATCTGAAAGCAATCATGGCGTAAGTATCGGGTATGTCTTCGCGGAGCTGATCGCCACGCAAGGATTTTTATCCCGTCGTAATTTATTTGACAACTACTCCAGAGAGTCAGTTAGAACAAGTTCCTGTAGGAAAGTCGCTCAGAAATGACGCTGTCAGAGCATATACACCTAACGATCCGAAAATCACGACGCCAGCCGTAATCAACGAAGCTGCCACGAGCCCGACTGGCGTGAAGGCCAAGGTTAGCCCTGCGGTAATGACCAAGCCACCCGCGGCTGATACAATGCCGGCTAGATCGCCACTATATCGCAAACCGCATGGAGGTGGTGGGTCTCCCGGACCGTTGCCTGGACCAGCACCAGGACCGTTTCCAGGACCATTGCCAGGGCCGTTGCCCGGACCGCCGCGCCCAGGGGATTTGGCGCTGGGATCCAGACCTAGCGGGTCTACGAAAGTAAGCGGATTATCTCTGGCGTATAAATAAGGATTTGGATCATCTTGATAGCCTTTTGGATCCTGGGACAAGAATCGCTGGAACTCCGGGCTGTAATAGCGGGCGCGGTATGCGTACAGTCCGTTCCCTTCATTTTCCCGTCCTGTGAACTGGAGAGCATTGGCGCCGCTCTGGCCGGAAACCAGCGTTGTTCCAAACGGATCGTATGTATAGGCAGCGGAAATGGAGCCGCTCACATCGGCAAGGGCAACAGTGCTGCCCAGTGCGTCTTTGAGCTGCGATAAGGAACCGGAAGAATCGGTACGACTGAAAATTTCATCGATGCCACCAGCCAGCAGGTTGGCTGTAACCGTCGATCCGGAAAGCTCCTGTACAGGGTTCAAACCGTCATAAACAAACGATGTTCCCTGAAGGTTTTGCGCGCGGCGTCCAACGGCGTCATAGGAAAGACTTGTTCCATTGGCACTGCTGAGCTGATTGCGCGCGTCCCAGCTAAAGGTATTCGCGCCGTCAGAGAGCACGTTTCCGTTCGCATCATAGCTAACAGGGGTTCCGTTCCAGTTCGTGACCTGGTTTGCGGCATCATAGGTGGCCGAAACCACGGTTGCGGGCAGCGCGGTGCGGGCAAAGCTGCCACTTACCTGCGTGCGATGTCCAAGCTGGTCATACGTATATGTGAGTCCGCCAAGATTATTGGCGCCAAGCTGATAGCTAATTCCAGCCACATGCGACGCCTGATCATAAGTGTATGAAACCGTCACGCCGTTGGGTAATACAAGTGAAGAGCGGCGATTGGCATCGTCATAGCTGAATCCAACACTGGAGGTGCCCTGGCTGATCTGCGTGAGGCGGTCGGCGTTGTCATAAGAATAAGAGATGGCAGGCTGGCCGTTGACCGTCATGCTTGTGCGGCGTCCTGCCAGATCATAGGTGTAGCCGATACTTCCCTGTGGCGTGGTTTCAGAAAGGAGACGATCGAGACCATCGTAGCTTCGCGTAATGTTACCGGCAAGGCTGTCACTGATTTGCGTAACGCGATTGCCCGCATCGCGAGTGTAAGCAACCGTGCTCTGGTAGCTGCTCACACCACCCGATACCGTCACGCCGAAACCGGCGAGGGTCCGGCGATTTAAACCGTCATAAGTAAAGGCTGTAACCTGGCCCTTACGGTCTGTGTGGCTCGAAAGATTCCCGTTCAGATCATAGGTGAATGTCTCATGCCGGTTCAGCGCATCTGTTTTGCCGGTCTTGCGGTCCAAGCTGTCATAGGTATAACTGGTTGTATGGCCCGCAGGATCAACCAGCGTGAGCAGGTTGCCGTTCCCGTCATAAGTATATGAGGTGCTATTTCCCTGAGCGTCAGTCGCCCCGGTTACAAGGTTATAGCCGTTGTATTGGAATTTCGTGGTGTTGCCCTGGGCATCAGTAGTTGAGGTCAGCCGTCCCGCAAGATCGACAAATCGTGTCGCCGTGTTCCCCAGAGGATCAGTAATACGGATAAGATCGCCGCTGAAGTAGCCCATCTCCACGGTATTGTTCAACGCATCTGCAATCGTGGCGATCTGGCCGTTCGCGTTATATGTTAAAGAAGTCTGATGATTTAGCGGATCGGTAACGGACGTTAGATTTCCGGATGCGTCATAGCCGAATGTGCTGGTGTGTCCCAGCGGGTCCGTGACCGTGGCCATCCCCTGAAACAATGGCTCATAAGTGAAGGTCGTTGTTGAAGCATCAGGAGTGCCATCCAGGCGGGTGGTCCGAATCCTGTTGCCGAGCGCGTCATAGTCATAGCTGGTCGTTCGTCCAAGGGCGTCCGTCACCGACTTGAGAGAATTGTCAGCATAATAGGAATAGGTGATTGTTTGCTGCTCCGGCTGGCCAAGGGCGTGCGTATCGCTGGTCTTATAGCCGGATGACCCGAACTGGACACGGCGAACATATCCGCGCGGGTCGGTTATATCCACCTGCGTTACAAGCGGCTGATAACCTTCCTGGCAGCCTGGATCATATCGATTGTAGCTGGTGCCGTTCCAGCAATTTGTCTGCTCAAATAGCGTGCCTGAGGTAACAGTGCCGTTCTCGTAATAATGGGTCTGGTTGGCATTGCTGGAAAGTACCCAGGAAAAGAGGTAGGTGCTTCCATCCCCCTGGGTTTGCTGCACCACCCGGCCATTGGCGTCATACTGATTGCTCAGATATGTGATGCCGCGCGCGTCGGTGATCGTGGCCAGCTCATTCTGGTCGGTATAGGTATAGGTGGTAACTCCGCCATTGAGATCAGTAACGGTGAAAAGCCTGCCCACAGGGTCATACGTGTATTGCGCTGTGCGCCCAATATTATCCGTGGCGCTGATGACGCGATTGGACGAGTCATACTGGAGCTGAATGTAACGCCCATTGGGAGAGGTGATCTGCGTCAGGTTACAGCCAGAGCGATCCAGAGTTACCTTGTTCCCATAGCGGTCCACAATCTGAATCACAGCCTGGCATTGCGCCTTTGTCTGACCAAAAGATTCCGGGAACACATACACCGTTCCATCTTTGCGCGTAATGGTCCAGGTGTTATTTGGATTGAAATGCAAAGTGGCCCCATAGAAAAGCGGATCAGGGCTTGTGCTGATATATACCGCATCGGTCCAACTGGTTCCGGCCGAGATGCGGTCAAAGCGAATGCGCGATCCACTGGGCAGAATCATCTCCTGATATGTATAAGGGAATGTGTCCCCGACGATGAAAATGTCATAGGACTGGGTGAAGCCAATGCCAAAGGCGCGAGAGAGACTGTCATTCGCGATATACGTGCGCGTCAAATTGATGGGCACAACGTCCGGAAGCGACATATCAGTCTTGCTGTAGATGAATTGCCCAGTTGAGAGGTCCACGGGATCACCATCCTGCGAGCCAGGTCCCGAGCCTGCGGGTGGACCAACCGGTGGAGCATCGCCCGGAGCGCCAACCATTGCGCCGGTAAATTCATACAGAACAACTCCGGGATCGGGAATTACGCTGATGCCATCCGGGCTTACAGTGCCGTTGCCGTAGACGAACCAGCCTTTCACATCTGCGTCATAGTTCCAGAAATTGAACGGTGTTCCCGGCTTAAAGTTGAATGTATTAGGATAGATAAGGCGCGCCCCCGCAGGGCCATTCCCTGCATTCAGCACCTTGATATAAGCTCCACCTGGCTGGACCGTAAAGTAGATTGGAACCCTGACTCCCGCGGGCAACGGGAAGGGCGGTTGATTCAGCGGAATGGGAGTGATGCTGATCTGGCGGACAGTCTTGCCTGCAGCATCGGTAATCACAGTGTTCGGCGGCAGATGCAGTTCCAGACCAGGCAACGCCGGGTTGGTAATGACCGTCTCCTTGCTTGTGGGAGATGGAATGGTAACCGCGTGGGCCATGTCCAGCTGCGTCATCCAAATCGTATAATTCAGAACATTGGTCTTGTTTGGCAACACGGTAATGCCCACTTCATAACGGCCATAAGCTGCATTGGAGCCGGTGGCGGTTTGTGCATCAATTACCAGCACGTGATGACCCGCGGCAAGACCCCTTAAAAGAAACCGCCCGGTGCCGTCGGTTTGGGCGCGCTTGTTGCCCATTTGTAATGTCACGTGCTCGAGCGGCCAGCCATTCAACTTCAACACCTGGCCGGACAAAGCAGTATCACCAGCAGCAGACTGCAAAGGCGGCATGCTCTGCCATTTGGTTGTGGATGGCCCGTTGTTGCTGGAGCCCTGGTCTAAGCCGGAATTAGCTTCGCCTTCCGTAGTAAAGGTAATGGACGATTCAACCACGGAATTTCCGCGAATATCCGATGCATTACGGATCTGCAAAGTGTAAGTGCTTCCTGCTTGCAGAGAGGCTGACGGCATCACGAAAACGAGCCTGCCCTGTTCGGCAGCAGTAACTCTGGCCGCCACCGTAACGCCGTTCAAATCTGTTAGCGTGAAACTGGCGCTGCTGGCAGTGGTAACGTTCAGGGGCACAGTCAAACGAACGGCAAGAATACTCTGAACATCCACGCCGCTTGCCCCGTCCTCGGGAATTGAAGCAGCAATCCGAGATATGCTTTGATCTTCTACCGTTGGTTCATTCGGAATTGCGGACCGAAACTGATTACTTGCGGGATCGAAAATCTCATCCACCTGCGCCGGCCTGCCGAATACATCAGTGCCGCCGGACAGACGCACCGTGCCATCTGATAGCAAGGCTGCGGTATGTCCCTCACGAGGAACTGCGAGAAGAGCATCAAAGCTTGTTACTGTTCCTTTCCGATAGTCCCATCTCTGGATATCAGCAGGAAACGCGTGGTTCTGCACAGCTCCGCCAGCAATCAGGAGCGTTCCATCCGTCAAGAGAGTCGCAGAATGGAAAGCGCGGGGTATCAGACGGGTTGAAATAGGAGCAAAAGTCCCGGCAATCGGATCGTACAGTTCTGATGTGCTTACAATGTCTCCGGAAGCATTCACGCCGCCAAAAACCAAAACGGTTCCATCCGGCAGGACAGTTGCTGTATGCCCTGCGCGCGGCACCTGCAGCTGCGCCGTGATTTTTTTTGTTTTTCCGGACCGATCTACCAGATATGCGTCCGCTACGGGCTTGCGGTCGGCGCCGAAGCCACCGAGCAGTAAAATTTGGCCGTCTGGCAAAAGCGTACTTGATTGCGATTGCTTCACGATCGACGGCGTCTCTTGCGTCCGCGAATTGGCCGTTGATGTTGGAGCTTGTGGTGGAGACTGAAGCCGGGCCGAGAGCTCAAGAATTCCAGAGGAGAGATTCCCTGTTGGAGCTTTTACGGGCATGGCTGAAGCATGCGGCGCGGATAGAGGGATTTGACCAGCAAAAGGCAGCGTGATGGGCGAAGATTGCGCCATGTCCGGCTTCTGCACCACGAGGTTCCCCAGATTGGATACCTGTGCCTGAAACTGGACAGTCAAGATCAATACGACAGAGACAACACCCTTTATATATCCTTGCGCTTTCACAAAAGATCTCCTTCTGCAACTTCACTCATGCTCTTGTCTGCCAAACAAATCCTTTTCACAGCAGTCCCCGCAAAACACTTGTTACTCGGCGGAGACATCAATTCAACGTCATCAATTCAACGTCAGCGCAACAGTAAGGCTACCGGTGGTTGTCCCTTGCGGATTCACCAACACGGTATATGTGCCGGTGGATGGAAGAGCGACGGACGCTATAGACCCGGAGCCGCCAGTACAGAGGCCCGTTGAACTTAATGTGCTTCCATCTGGCTTCAAAATGCTGACGACCACCGCATTGCAGCCGGAATATGTATTTCCCGTCAGGCTTGCACTCACTTGCTGGGCCGCTATCCCGCTGAATGTGTAACGCGCATTCTGCCCAGCAACAGTAGTAGTGGCAGTAAGCGGCGTTCCTGAGGCGATTGTGCCTGTGACGTCTGCAAAATTATTCAGCAGAACAGTAACGCTGCCGGTGGTTGTTCCCTGCGGATTGACCAGAACCGTATAAGTACCGGCCACCGGCAACGTAATGGAATCCATGAAACCTGTGCCGTTTGTGCAGGCGCCAGCCGAGCCCACAGTGGCTCCGCTGGGTTGCAGTATGCTCACCACAACCGCATTGCAGCCGACATAACTATTTCCAGTCAGATTCATGCTCATCTGCTGGCCAGCCGTTCCGCTGAATGTGTATGACGCGTTCTGCCCGGCCGTGGTGGTGGTTGTTGTAAACGGCGTTCCTGCTGTAACAGCTCCGCCAGCTATGTCAGTAAACGTATTCAACAGGATCGTCACACTGCCGGTGGTGGCGCCCTGGGGATTGACCAGTGTTGTGTAGGTTCCGGTGACCGGCAACGTAATGGAATCCATGAAACCTGTGCCGCTCGTGCAGGCGCCGGCTGAGCCAACGGTTGCTCCGCTGGGCTGCAATATACTCACCACCACTGCGTTGCACCCCGTATAAGTATTGCCGGTCAGGTTCATGCTGATCTGCTGGCCTGCCGTTCCGCTAAAGGTATAGCGTGCGTTTTGTCCGACGCCGGTTGTGGTAACCGTGAGCGGCGTTCCCACAGTCATCGTGCCGCTGAGATCTCCGAAAGTATTGATCAAGACAGTCACGCTGCCGGTGGTTGTTCCCTGAGGATTGACCAGCAAGGTATATGTTCCAGTGACCGGCAATGTAGTGGAATCCATAAAGCCTGTGCCGCCGGTGCAGGCGCCGGCGGAGCCCACCGTTGCTCCGCTGGGCTGCGATAGGCTCACCACCACCGCATTGCAACCCGTGTAGGTATTGCCGGTCAGGTTCATGCTTACCTGCTGGCCCGCTGTCCCGCTGAATGTGTACAACGCATTTTGTCCTGCCGTGGTGGTGGTTGCAGTGAATTGTGTTCCTGCAGTGACGGCCCCGCCAGCTATGTCTGTAAACGTATTCAGTAGAACTGTCACACTGCCAGTGGTGGCGCCCTGGGGATTTACCAGCACTGTATAAGTGTCGGAGGCTGGCAATGTAATAGAATCCATGAAGCCGGTACCGCTGGTGCAAGCGCCGGCAGAACCCACTGAGGTTCCATTTGACTTCAGTATGCTGACAACAACTGCATTGCAACCCGTGTAAGTATTGCCAGTCAGATTCATGCTCAACTGTTGGCCAGATGTTCCGCTGAACGTATAGCGCGCATTCTGCCCGGCAACCGTGGTAGTCGCCGTGAGCGATGTTCCAATAGTGATAGTCCCTGTTACATCAGCGAATGGGTTGAGCAGCAGCGTAACGCTGCCGGTGGTTGTCCCTTGCGGATCTACCAGCACCGTATAAGTGCCTGTGACCGGCAAAGTAATGGAGTCCATGAAGCCGGTGCTGCCATTGCAGATGCCGGTGGATCCCACTGAAGCCCCGCTCGGCTGCAACACGCTCACCACGACTGCATTGCAGCCAACATAAGTGTTGCCGCTCAAGCTCATGCTTAGCTGTTGGCCGGAAGTTCCGCTGAACGTATAGCGAGCGTTCTGTCCGGCAACTGTGGTGGTGGCGGTAAGCGGCGTGCCGATGCTGATGGTTCCCGTTACATCCGCAAAGTTATTGAGAAGCATTGTGACGCTGCCAGTAGTTGTTCCCTGCGGATCAACCAATATGGTGTAAGTGCCCGCGGTCGGCAGGGTAATGGAATTCAGAGATCCCGTGGTTGAGTTGCATATCCCGGCGGAGCCCACAGAAGCCCCACTAGGTTGCAACACGCTGATCACAACGGCATTGCATCCCACATAAGTGTTGCCGCTCAGATTCATGCTCATCTGCTGACCCGCGGTCCCGCTAAACGTGTAGCGAGCATTTTGTCCGGCAACCGTTGTAGTGGCTGTTACCGGTGTGCCGACGCTGATCGTTCCCGCGACGTCTGTAAACGTGTTGAGCAGAAGCGTAACGCTGCCTGTGGTAGTCCCCTGGGGATTGACCAACACTGTGTAAGTGTCGGCGGCCGGCAAGGTAAAGGAATCCATAAATCCGGTGCTGCCATTGCAGATTCCCGTGGAAGCCAGCGAACTTCCGTCCGATTTCAACACGCTCACCACAACCGCATTGCAGCCTGCGTATGTGTTGCCGCTCAGATTCATGCTTAACTGCTGTCCTAATGTTCCGCTGAACGTATAGCGGGCATTCTGTCCAGCCACTGTGGTGGTGGCCGTAAGCGAAGTTCCTACGCTGATTGTTCCCGATATGTCTGTAAACGTATTCAGTAGAAGCGTGACACTGCCCGTCGTAGTTCCCTGAGGATTGACCAGAACCGTATACGTACCGGCCGCAGGCAACGTGAACGAATCCATGAAGCCCGTCGCGCCATTGCAGATTCCCGTGGAAGCCAGAGAAGTCCCGTCAGACTTCAACACGCTCACCACAACTGCATTGCAGCCAACATACGTGTTGCCGCTCAGATTCATACTTAGCTGCTGTCCCAATGTTCCGCTGAATGTATAGCGCGCATTCTGGCCAACACCGGTGGTGGTAACCGTGAGCGGTACTCCCACCGTGATAGTCCCGCTAATATCTCCAAACGTATTAAGGAGCATTGTGACGCTGCCAGTCGTTGTTCCCTGCGGATTGACCAGCACTGTGTAAGTGCCGTCGGCCGGCAAGGTAAATGAATCCATGAAGCCCGTGGTCCCGTTGCAGATTCCTGTGGAAGCTAATGAGGTTCCGTTGGATTGCAGCACGCTCACTACAACTGCGTTGCAGCCTGTGTAGGTGTTGCCGCTCAGGTTCATACTCAACTGCTGTCCCGCTGTGCCGCTGAATGTGAACAACGCGTTTTGTCCCGCCGTAGTCGTAGTCGCCGTAACCGGCGTTCCCACGCTCATTGTTCCCGTTACATCCGCAAACGTGTTCAGTAGAAGCGTGACGCTGCCCGTCGTAGTTCCCTGAGGATTGACCAGCACCGTATACGTACCGGTCGCAGGCAACGTGAACGAATCCATGAATCCAGTGCTGCCGTTGCAAATTCCGGTCGAAGCCAGAGAACTCCCATCTGACTTCAAAACGTTGAGCACAACCGCATTGCAGCCTACATACGTGTTGCCGCTCAAATTCATGCTCAGTTGCTGGCCAGCGGTTCCGCTGAACGTGTACAGCGCATTTTGCCCGGCCGTAGTCGTGGTACTTGTAAGCGGCGTGCCCACGCTGATTGTTCCTGTCACGTCCGTAAATGTGTTCAGAAGCAGCGTGATGCTGCCCGTGGTAGTGCCCTGTGGACTGACCAGCACCGTATAGACACCAGTAGTCGGCAAGGTGATGGAGTCCATGAATCCCGTAGTGCCATTGCAGACCCCCGTTGAACCTACTGACGTCCCGCTGGATTGCAACACGCTCACCACAACCGCATTACAGCCGACGTAGGTGTTTCCACTCAGGTTCATGCTCAACTGTTGTCCCGCCGTCCCGCTGAAGATATAGCGCGCAACTTGACCAGGGACCGTGGTGGTAACGCTGAGCGGCGTTCCAATCACGATCGGGCCGGTTACATCGTTGAATGTAGTGAGTTGCACAGTTACATTTCCTGTTGCTCCACTCGATGGAAGAATGGCCAGAGTGTAGGTTCCTGTTGTCGCCAGGCTAACTCTCATAAAGCTCGGCGAGGAACACGAGGCGGTTGATCCCGCCAGCGAGGCATCAGGCGCATAAACCTGCATCTGGCAACCGCTGAAGGTAGGAGCGGAAGACACAATGCTCACGGCCTGTCCAGCCGCGCCGTCAAATAGCAATAATCCAATCCCATTCGCCGTCGGCACAGAAACCGTGGTGGCACTGCCTGAAACGGCACGCCCCGTATAAGCCAATTGCGAAACCGTGTAACCCGGCGGCGGAATGAATAGATCGTCCGTGCTCGACGTAGTTCCAGCCGGCGTGTTCAAAGAGATATGCCCGGAACCTGCCTTGCTCGGTACCGTCATGGTTAAGCTCGTAGGCTGTGCCGAATTCGGGACCGCTGCCGGTGTCACGTTCATAATCAGCCGGTCATTGGATGGTGCCGGATCGAAGTTCGCGCCCGCAATCGTAATCGCCGTTCCTGGTGCGGCCATTTGTGGAGTAAATGAATCGATGCGCGGCTTGCCGGAGGAACTTGTAACCGTGAACGGACTTGCGCTTGTAACGGACGCCGACGGAGAAGTAACTGTAATAGCTCCCGATGTGGCCCCCGCTGGCACAGTCACAACCAGTTGAGTAGACAACGCGGACGTAACCGTGGCGGATGTCCCGTTGAATGAAACCGTGTCCTGCGCTGGGTCTGAGCTGAAATTAGCGCCAAAGATCGTAACTTGGGTGCCCACAGGCCCAGACTTGGGACTGAATGTAAATAGGGATGGCTGGCTCGAAGTAGTGCGTGTAATCGCAAGTACGTTGCCTAGAGCATCGTAGGTGTACTGGGCCGCGTCACCGCTGGCCGCCACCACCCCCACCAGGCGGCCCAACTCGTCGTAGGCGTAGGAAACAGGGCCGGGGAAAATGGTTCCTTGAGCCACTGTAAATCCAGCTGCGTTGCTTGTGCTTCCACTCCCACTCGTCACCGTCACGCTTGCATTGCCAATCGTGACACCGTCAGGAACCGCGGCCGTGATCTGCGTATCAGACCAGTTTCCTATGGACGCGCTGATTCCTCCAATAGATACTGTTCCGCTGCTCTGTGCTCCACCGAAATTCGAACCACTGATGGTCACTAGCGTGCCTGCTGGTCCGCTCACTGGGCTAAGCTGTGCGATGTGCGGCACAGTCTGCGAAAACAGCGGGACATGAAACAGAAGGGCAAGAAGAAAGAGAGAGAGTACAGTCAGCTGGTTGCGCAACATAGAAATCCAATCGTGCTCTTGGCGTTCTTTACTGATTAGCAAACGACGGGGAGTCTAGAATGAGAGTACCTGCATTTGCAAATGAAAAGTGGTGAAATATTTTTAATTAGTTAATTCTTGCTCCGTTTTGGAATTTTGTTTCAAACTGGGAATAATTCTCTTCTAAGTGCAACTTTGAAGGTTGGATCATTGCTTCTTCTCGTTTGCCGATCCCACAAGACCACATCAGTTGCTTTCATCGGCAACATAGTTTATTGAAAAAGATTTAGTAAGCGCGGAAGGAATGAAATCTTCAACATACTGATTTAGGAGGCTATTCCATCGGGGATACAGGAATTTATTGAATTCACCTATTCATATCCGATTGGTGGTGAAGAATTTAGGTGTAGCTATCGGCATCGGCTGGGCTTTTCAGATTTCTACAGAGCCTTCTTGTAAAAATGGAGTTCGTGCTTACTTTTGGTGCTGAGATTTTCTAGAGACAGGCGGCGTCTCACCTGTCTTGATACCTAATCCGTTCCAGGTGGAACCCAGGCTTCTTGCCAAGGCGGTAGGTAAACTCGACCTCTTCACCGGGGCGCCAGCCATTCACCACAAGCGGATGTGTTAGACCCGACTCATACTCCCGCAGCAGGTGCACGCCGAACGTACGAATAGTGGTGGTCAGCACCAGTGAGTATTGCGCCGCGTCCACTGGTGGCATGGCGATTCGTGCGGGTGGCAAATGCAACGATGCTCCCGCCTCAGACCACGCACAGACGCGTTCGCGGTCAACCTCGAGAATCCGGCCAAGCGGAATGCGTCCGCTCCAGGGCTTCGCTACGTTGCCGTCAAGCTCCCGTGACAGATCGGTGAGAACCGCGTCCACAGCAATCATCTCAGGAACCATCAAGCCTCCGGGTGTAAGTTGGGGAACCGTGTTCATCAGGATAGCTATTTGCGGTTCTTCGCCCAGTGCTCTCTGCATCGTTTCACTAACGACAACATGCAAAGGGCGATGGTCCGGGGCGTGATAATGCGTGGCATCGCATGCCAGACAATCGACGTTCGCCTCTTCTAATCGCAAGGCTGCCATGATGGCCCGGACACTTTCGATTGCACGCGCATGCACGTCCAGCAGGGTAAAGTGGACCGCCTGTCCCGCAAGCAGCGGCAACAGAGGCAGACACAGCGGGGCAAATGGCCCGCAACCGGCATACAAGACATGGATGACCTCTCCTGGGAACCGCTGCTGCGCCTCCTGAATGGCGTGATAAACGCCGCGCAAATAGACGGCGGTTCGCCGCGCATCCAGCAGGCAACGCCCGGCATCCAGCGGAGAAATTGCCGCCCCCGCCGGCAACGAAGTGGCCGAACGGTCGCGCAGGTCGGCTGTGTTTTCGCGCAGGCCGGTAATGTCGCGAAACAACCGGTCCAGGAATGTTACAGCCGCCTCGATCTCGCGATCGTCGTCGCCGCCAAAAAGCAATATAGAAGTCGCATCAGCCAGCCGGGTTAGCCGCGTGTCGAACACATTAATTGCTCTCGTAGATTCTAAGCTTTGAAGAGATTTGGTGAGCGCGGAAGGAATCGAACCTTCAACCTGCTGATTAAGAGTCAGTTCCACCAACCAGAGAAACTGCTGAATCCTTCGCCCGGTTAACGTTGCAAGACTTGCATTATCGATCCTGAACGTTGTCGAAAATTGAGGATCGTTTCTGTTTTAACTAGCTGCATTTTCTTCAATAATCCAAGAGTATGCGGAACATCAAGCCATCACAAACAAGCGCGGCGGCTGCAGCTTACTGCGGCCATGTTCCAGGGCACACCTGCGTCAGGTGCCGGCAGTTCGCCGACGTTCCGCGAATGTTCGAAAATAATCCAGTACTTTTTTCCGAATACGACACGGTTGCTCGTTGTGCCCTTGCTTCCATCATGCCAACTCAGCTTCCCAGATTGAAACTAAATTTTTCTTTATTATTTTTCGGATTAGTCTGGCCATAGTTTCCAAATGCTAGACTGCATTTCTGTTTGTAACTTCACGTATGAATGGAGAACATGTGATGAACATTCAAAGGATAGTCTTACGGATTGCAATGGTCGGGGTATTGCTTGCCGGAGCCGGGATTTTTACGCATCCGGTAAAGGCCAGCGGCTGCGTGCGTGGAGCGTTCTGCATCACTAACACCAACTCTCGAGGGACATGTGGAGGGTTGAATAACTGCACGTGCTTCGGGAAGGACGGCTCCTCGAACTCAGATACTGTAGATTGCTCATTCCAGTAGCTGTGAATGGCGCCGGAGTTTTGCTTATCCTGTACGGCAGTAGTTGTGTTCAGAGTATCGTTGCCGTCGCCAATGAACGGTAAAATTGGACAGTGCTGCGGTGCGGACCAACCGTTCTGTATCGGGAAGAACAATGCGCCGGACTGCTTCTCAATCTGTGACTTCATGCTGCCGCCCCCACATGACGGCAGCATCATACTTGATCGAAGCACAGACGAGTTTTTTCTGGACGGCCTCATGCGGATTCTTGATATCTTGCTTTTCGGCGCTCTACTCTGCCTCGCGGTCTTCCTCATTCGTCTTGACATTGAGGACGCCCGGCAGTTGCGTGACTTAAGCAGCGCGTCCTTGTCGCCTTTTGAGAGGCCCGAGGCTTTCCAGTTTCTCGGAGCCCATGATGAAAAGGGGACGTTCATCTCCGCTCCGCCGGTGCGGTTTAGGAAGCTGGTTTTCTTCGTCCTGCACGGCCGCCGGTTCCAGACCGATGTAGATTTCTGGAACGCGGCTTTGGCGGACAAGGCAAATCCCGGCGACGTTGGCTTTGCGGGGGTGTGCGATGGGCCGGAGTGTTCCGCGCGCGTGCTGTCCGTCGGGTCCGAAATCCATTTTCTATTGATCGACTCTGCGGAGTATGCCGCCATGAAGGCGCTCCTGCGAGCCGACGCCCGAGGCCAGGTTCTAGTAATGGGACTTCCAGCCGGAAAAATGTACAAAGCCGCTTATCCAAAATCGCCCAGAAATCTCGCGGAACTGCGATTGGGAGCGGCACAATGAATATGGACCGAACCAACCGATGGTTCAGGCGGCTGATAATTCTGGCGCTGGCGCTGAACATGCTGGCAATGGGTGCTCATTATTGGCTTCGCTTCCAATATGAACGCCACATGGCTTCCGCTCCCGGCTCCACAGTTGGTCCCGTCTCCGGAATAAGCCCCGACGGAATTCCCGTGGTAGACAGCGGGTACGGGTGCCATACCATCCGTTATACGAGCATTCACTGTCCGTGGTGCGCGAAAGACCAGGAGACATGGCAAGATTTTGATGCCGCCCTGCGGGCCTACGGTTGCGACTCCATGATCCTTGCTCCTTCCGCCGCTGAATTCCCGAAAAACAGTCCGGCTTCTTCGAACCAGGAATTGATCATGGCCGTACCCGCCGACGTGGCCGCCAGGCTTGATTTGTTTGCCACGCCTACTACGATTGTTGCTGACCGCGCATGGAAAGTCGCGTGGTCAAAAGCCGGCATACTCAGCCCCGGAGATAAAGAGAAAGCCCTTTCCACTCTGGAGCGCCTCCACTAATCCCGGTGACAGGCGCCGACTTTACAGGTTCCCTGGAGCAAGCTGTTCGGGCAATCTTTTGTCCGCTTGTGCAGATGCGAGAACGATACATGGCATGAAAATATTGGTGAGCGCGGAAGGAATCGAACCTTCAACCTACTGATTAAGAGTCAGTTGCTCTGCCAGTTGAGCTACGCGCCCTTGCTGTGGAAACTCGATCAGATGAGGGACATCACAGGAAGCAATATCAGTGTAACACAAGGGCTTTTGCCGGGAGTTGCAGCTCACGATTGAGCGAAGCTTAAAATTCACGCCAATGGATCTCAGGTTTTAAATGGCCGCCTGCGGATTCACAGAGGCTTCATGTGACTTTCATCTGGCGTTAAAGTGGCGGGCGTAGAAGAACACTAGGCGCTTCACGAAGGAGAAAAGTCGAACCTGTCTTTTCTCTCTTCTTGGAGAAAAGCGGGCCCTACTCCGGGCCCATTTTTTATCTGCAAATTTTTAAGCTCGGAATGATCTGCGATTGAGCCGGAATTGGTCTTAAGCGCGAACATTGATTGTCGGCTGGGAACAATTGATTATCGGCCCGCGACAATCGATTTTCAGCCGGCAAAACTCCGATGGTCCGCAATCTTCATGGCGTCCTTGAGCAACCCACGCTTCAGGGCCTTAATAAAAGCCTGGTAATCCTTCTCCACTTGGTCCGCATACGCCACGGAATATTGCAGTAGTCCCTTCTCCGCCTTGCCCGGACGGCCCAGATAATCCGCCAGCAGTGCCGGATCTCCAGAGCGCGCATGCCCCTTGGCCAGAAGCTCCGCGCAGACTTTGCCATATTCCAGCAGGCGGTTGCCTTTCAACTCCTCCGGTGCGATGGAACTCTTGTGGTCGTTCATCTGGCGCACCAGATAGTCACGTCCGGCAATGGAGCACCAGCCCAGCAGCAAGTCAGAAAAAACCTGGAGCGCGCGCTGGCCGCGGACCACGCGTTCGCCCTGATGCGGTGGCGTGAAGCGGTCCTTATAGTAGCCGGCGTATGCGGATGGCGGTTCTTCTTTGATCTGCAAAAATAACGGATCGGTTTCACCACCATGCCGGCCCAGCAGCAACACAATGTAATCGCGCGTTCCCACGCTGCCGGTGCCAACGACTTTGAATCCCACATCAACCGGCGCGTAGCAGTCGAACAACATTTGGCGGTCAGGGGCCAGCGTGTGGCGATAGTCCGTGAGCGCGCGCAGCACGGCTTTTGCTTCGGCGCCCTCCACATCCCAGATGGAGTCGCGCTGGGAGATGAAGCTGCGACCGCCGCGACGGTCTTTGCGCGTCAATGTTCTTAGACTGTCAAGCGGGCTGGCGCGTTCCGCCTTTTTCAGCGCGGCGGCCATCACAGGATCACGCATGTTGCGCAGCGCGCGATGGCGCGCAACCGCAATCGCGGGCATGGTGGCGAATCGCCTGATCCATGCGCAATATTCGCCGATAAACACGCGCGTGGCGTCCTTGCAGCGGGAATCAGTATGGCCGGCGACGCGCCCAGCGAGAATAATGCTGGTGGCCATTCGCTTTACGTCCCATTCCCATGGGCCGCGCTGGGTTTCGTCAAAGTCATTGATGTCCAGCGCTATATGCTCGTCGGGCGTGGCAAAGAAGCCAAAATTCTTTACGTGCGCATCCCCGCACATCTGGACTTCAATCTTTGTGTGCCGCGCCTCGCCCAGATCGGCAGCCATGATTTCAACCGAGCCGCGGAAGAAAACGAACGGCGACTGACTCATCAGCTTGAATTTGATGGGCAGCAGCGCGGCGATGCGGTTTTTCGCGCTCTGCCGCAGCACATCGATAGGATCAAATTTGCGCGGCGCCAGTTTTGCCAGGGCGGAGCGGCCCAAGTGCGCGCGCATCGCCACTCCTGCATTCCGGTCTTGCTTGCCGCTCTTCATTGAATAAGTCTAGAGAAGCAAGCCTAGAGAATGCACAAGTGGAGGTCAAGGATGGAATGAGGATCGCGCTGCATATGTGGCAAACCGTTACTCGCTCCCGGGCGACCATCGCGAGGCCGTGCCGGTGGGTTCCAGTCGCGCCAGTTCCAGCAGGGCCATGCATCGCGCGTCTTCTTTGCGGGCCGTTTCATGCAGCACCACCACTTCACGTGAGTCTTCCTGCTCAATCACGCAGCGCCATAGGTTGGGCGCGCCTGCGCTCTGGGGAACAATTCGGGCCTGGTAGGGCGATTGGACGATTCGCATTATTTTCTCCTGGGCTGGGGATTCGCTGCGGAGTACGCTGCGAAAGACGCTGTTTTTACCTGTCTCTATTACACTCGCGCCAGGACGCGCCAAATGTTAAAAACGTGTTAAAAAATGACCTAGGGCTGTGGAATACGTGGAAAAGAACCCTCTTTCACAAGCCGAACTCATGCCCCATTTTGGCTTATGGGGGCCGTTTTTACCGTGAAACTTCAGCCCTCACTGGCTCTTTAGCATCGGATTCGCGCTCGGCGACAGCGGCTGCGGGTTTGATGTTCCATATGTCACGGGCATATTCGGCGATGGTTCGGTCACTGGAAAAGAAGCCGGTGCGCGCCACATTTAGGATGGATTTGGCGGTCCACACGTCGGGTTCGCGATAATCTTTTTCCGCGCGATGACTGGCTTCAATGTAAGAAGACAAATCGGCCAGATGAAAATAGCGGTCGCCGCGATCCAGCAATTCATCCACGATCCAGCGGAACAGGCCGGGCTCGTCTGGGCAAAGGAGGTTTGAAGCCAGGCAATCCACCACTCGTCGCACCGTGGCGTCTTTTTGATAGATCTCGCGCGGATTGTAGCTGCGCGATTCCTGGTACCAGCTCACGTCTTCACGCGTTAGGCCAAAGGTATAAATATTGGCCTCACCCACGGCTTGCATGATTTCTATATTTGCTCCGTCAAGCGTGCCCAGCGTAAGAGCGCCGTTCATGGCCAGCTTCATGTTGCCGGTCCCGGAAGCTTCCATTCCCGCCGTGGAGATCTGCTGGCTGAGATCAGCGGCAGGCATGATGATTTCCGCCAGCGAGACGCGATAGTCGGGAACAAACACAACCTTGATGCGGTCTTTTACCCGCGGATCAGAGTTCACCACCTGGGCAACGTTGTTGATGAGCTTGATGATCTGCTTCGCTGCCCAATATCCCGGAGCGGCCTTGCCGGCAAAAATATAGCTACGCTGCATCTGCGGTTCCACGCCATCTTCCACCACGCTCAGGTATTCATGAATCACGCGCATCACGTTCAAGAGCTGGCGCTTGTATTCATGAATGCGCTTCACGTGGACATCAAACATCGATTGCGGATCGATGGCAACGGCCGTGGTGTTAAACACTTCGCGCGCCAGCTTTTCTTTATTGCGACGTTTGATGGCGCGGAATTCCTCGCGGAACGCGGGATCGCCTGCGCCTTTTTCAATCGCGCGCACGCGCTCCAGGTCTGTGATCCATTCTTCGCCCACTGTGCGGGTAAGCAGCGCTGAAAGGCCCGGATTCGCTTTCAATAACCAACGCCTCGGTGCAACTCCGTTGGTCTTGTTGCTAAAACGTTCCGGCCAGAGCTGGGCAAAGTCCGGCACCAGCGCGCTCTTGATCAGGTCACTATGCAACCGTGAAACGCCGTTAATCGCATGGCTTCCGACGATCGCCAGATTGGCCATGCGCACCTGCTTTTCCGGACCTTCTTCAATGATCGACATGCGGCGTTGCCGGTCAATGTCCCCCGGCCAACTGCGCGCGACGGTACGCAGGAACTGATGGTTGATGCCAAAGATAATTTCCGTGTGCCGGGGCAGCACGCGCTCAATCAGCGAGACAGGCCATTTTTCCAGCGCTTCAGGCAGCAGCGTGTGGTTGGTGTAGCCAAGCGTGGCCACGGTAAGCTCCCAGGCATGGTCCCAATCGAGCAAGTTCTCATCCACCAGAAAGCGCATCAGCTCAGCCACGCACAGGCTGGGATGCGTATCATTCATCTGGATGGCGACCTTGGAAGGTAGATCGTCAAAGCTCGCGTGGGTGGACATGTAATTGCGCAGGATGTCGCGTAGCGCGCATGCCACCAGAAAATATTCCTGATTCAGCCGCAGCTCTTTGCCGGAGAGCACAGAATCAGAGGGATAGAGAACGCGCGAAATATTTTCCGAGGCAATCTTCTGCTCAACGGCGCGAATGTAGTCGCCGCGATTGAAAATTTCAATATCAAAATCTTCTGACGCGCGCGCCGTAAACAGGCGCAGGAAGTTTACGGTGTCGCCACCGTAGCCGGCCACCGGCAGATCATTGGGCACGCCGACGACAATTTTGCTATCGACCCAGCTCTGCCGCCGGTTGCCGTGCGAATCACGCGAAGACTGCAGCCGTCCATACATGGGCACGGTGCAGAAATCCTGAGGACGCTCAATGTAAAACGGCGTGCCCTCAGACTTCCACTGGTCCGGCTTTTCCCGCTGGAAGCCGCCAACAATCTCCTGCTTGAACATGCCGTACTCGTAGTCGATACCGTAACCAAAGCCTGGCATGCCCATGGTGGCCAGCGACTCCAGAAAGCACGCGGCCAAACGGCCCAGACCGCCATTTCCAAGGCCAGCATCGGGCTCCACTTCCAGAACGTCTTCCAGCTTCACGCCAAATTCCGCCAGCACGGAACGGCACTGCTCGCCCAGGCCAAGATTGCACAGATTGTCACTGAGCCAGCGCCCCATCAGAAATTCCATGGAGAGATAGCCAAGGCGCTTGACCTTCCCTTCACGATAGCGTCGCTCGGTCTTGAGCAGACCATCGATCAGGTAATCGCGGATGGTCAGCGAGAGAGGCTTGAAAAGCTCGCGCGGAACAAGACTCCCTCCGGGGCGAGCGAGCGCGTAATGAATGTGCCGCAGGATGGATTCACGCAGCGGTTCCGGATTAAACCGTGTTCCGGTCAAAAAATCAGCGGACATTCTGGATCATTGGATGCACGCCCCCAGCACTCGAGGCTACGCGGCAACCCATTTAGTATTGCACAGTGCGCGCTGGAAACGCACTCAGTGAAATACCCTGATCATATTGATCCCACTGGCAGTTAGCTAAGGCTGGGGTGCTTGCGGTGCCAATCTGTCTGGCGCTGGAAAATGCGCGCCGCCTGAACGATTTTTGCGTCGTCGAGGGCGCGGCCAATAAACTGGATGCCCGCTGGCAAGCCGTGCTGGCCGAAGCCGCAAGGTACGCTGATGGCGGGCAGACCGCAGATATTGCCGATGCCGCCAATGGGATCGGCAAAGGTTAACGCCTCGTCCAGGTTGGCGTCGAGTTTGCTGGCGGTCACGGGCAATGAGGCCGTGGCCAGAACGTCAACGTGCTGGAAAATCTCATCTATCTTTACCTGCAGAATGGCGCGGATGCGCTGGGCCAGAATGAAGTCTGAAGCGCTGATCTCTTCATTCATGTAGCCGCCGATTTTCCCCAGTGGATCAGTCAGCTCAGCCACGCGACCCGATTGAATCAATGTTCGAAATGCAGTTGCGCCTTCCACGGAAACAACAAGTCCCGCGGCGGTCTCCCAGGGACCGTCGGGAAGAGTGGTGTTACTTAGCTCGATGGAAGGGCTCTTTTCCAGAACTTGCCGCGCGGCCATCACGGGCCCGTTCACGTCCGGCTTGATTTCTTTCCATTGGTTCACCAGCCAGCCCACGCGCAGCTTGCCTTTTACCTCAGGCGCGCCGGAATACTTTGCGGCCGCCTCCGGCAGTGAGCCCAGATCTTCGGCGTCATGGCCGGAAATAACTTTCAGAACCAGGTCGCAATCATCGGCGCTACGCGTAATGGGGCCGATTTTATCCATGGTGTAAGAGAGGGCCATGGCGCCGCTGCGGCTCACGCGTCCGTAAGTCGGACGCAGGCCGCTGAGCCCACAAAATCCGGAAGGACAGATGATCGATCCCCAGGTTTCAGTGCCAATGGCAAAGGCCGCGAGTCCTGCGCCGGTGATGGCGGCAGAGCCGCTCGAAGAGCCGCAGGTCCAGTAATCGGTGTTCCAGGGATTTCTGGCCGCGCCGGTGGCGGACGCCGAGGCAAAACGGTATCCCATGCCGCCAGCCAGCTCGATCATAGCTGCCTTGCCCAGAAGCACCGCGCCGGCAGCTTCCAGCTTTTTGATGACTGTGGCGTCATAATCAAAGCGCTGGTCAGAGTATGGCCGCGCGCCCCAGCCAGTGGGATAGCCTTTGACCGCGAGCAGGTCTTTGGCGGCGTAAGGAATACCGTGGAGCGGGCCGCGATACTTCCCTGCCGCGATTTCCTTTTCCGCCGCATGCGCCTGCTGCAACGCCAAGTCGGGCGTGAGCGTGGCATACGCATTCAGTTTTTTGCCGATCGAGCGGCTGCGATCCAGATAGCTTTCTGTGAGTTCAACGGGGGAAAGCTTGCGCGCTTGAATGCGCTTTGAAAGTTCATTGACCGGGAGAAAGAGAATGTCTTCGCTGAGCATTTATTTGGTCTCTTTCCGGGACTTGGATTGAGCAGGCTTCGTCGTCCGGGGCTTCTCTTTTGCTCCGCCTAACTTCTCTTTTGCTGCGCCGGGCTTTGCTTCGGCCCGATAGGCGCGGAACGCGTCAGCAGGCTGGTTGCTGTTTTCCAGTTTGAAGGCGCGCATTTTTTCCAGGCCTTCCTGCGATTCGGCCATGATGCGGCGGATGTCGGCTTTCTGCTCTTCACTCAGCCGCTCACCATATTTGCGGAAGATCGACGCCACTTTCATCTCCACTTCGGCCTGGGCGGAGGCGGAAAGCTTGGCCATAGCGGCCCGGGTCTTGCCTTCAAGGGACTGGGGATCAAAAGAGGCCGCCGGGCTTGCAGCGGCCTGGGCCAGCGCATCGATCGTCAGCGCGTTTCCCTTTGGAATCAGTGCAGTAGTGGCGGCCGCTGCCGCGCCAAGGGCAAACTGGCGCCGGCCAAGCAGGAATTTGGACATCCCGTGTTCTCCGGTTAAGAAGTTTCCAATCGGGGAGAGTAAATGAAGCGCGTCTTGATCGTCAAACAGCGCGCGCCAAACGCGATCTTCAAACATAGCGCGGAAACAGGCCATCAAACGCGGGGCGAGCAGCTTGCATCCAATTAAAAGCCGCTTGTCTCAGTTCAAATTCACGGATGGTTTGCCCATGGCACGCTGGATCGCTTTTGACCAGAAAACGACTTCCATTCTTCGTTCAACGCTGGCGCAGGGAACAAGAATTGACACGCTTCTTCGCGGGCCAATCGATTATGCGCTGGCCCGGCCAAGCGCTGTAATTGCCGTGCTGCCGGCGGGCGGTGGAGACAGTTTGGGGATTGCCACGTTCCGCCGAGCGCGGGCCGCAGTGGCGCAGCGTGCCGCGACGGAGCAGCTACGAAGCAGTCTTCCCCCGCGACCTGCCGCGCAACATGCGTCCACGCGTGCCGGAGGATTTCTTGGCCTCAGCGACGAGCCGGTATTTGAGGACGAAGCACCCGAAGAGAAAAAAGGCTGGTGGCGGAAGTTTTGGGATGAGTAGGATTTTAGCCGCGAATCTTCGCGAATCTTTTCTGATATCTCGACGCTGAAATTGGCCGAAGCACACAGATCGCCACGACGAACAAAATCTCTAATGAATACCGAAATATTGGTTCGCCACTTGCAAGAGATCTGCGTCGGTCATGACGCCATACTCAATACGTGGCTTCTTGCCGGGTGCGACTAAGTAATATCCAACATCTGCTTTGACGGGCCTGAACGTGGTCAATTTCTTTCCCTCACGCAATTGAAAAGAGCGCGTGTACAGTTCATGAAATTCGATTCCCTCTTTCCTGAACGGCTCCCGGACATTTCTTGCATAGAACTGGAAGTCCGCCGATGCCTCGTTAGCATCAGGGTCTTTTTCCCCTTTCCCGGGATTGGCTGGTTCAAAAAATGCCACTACAGTGGGGCCACGCACAACGACAACAGGTTGCCTTTCTGCCGCGCGTGGCGCGACGGTAATGACGCAGAAAGCAGCACAGGCGATCGCTGATCTGAACCGTTTCACACCGCAAATGTACGCTGATAAGGAACGGAATTCCAACCAGTGGCTAAAGCCAACGATATTATCGACCTATACGGCACGGCTGAAGCCGTGCCCTGACACTTGTTTCGCTTTGGGACACACTTGGCGGCTGAAAATATTTTTTGAAAAATATGTCCCGGAAGTTGTCGCAAACGACACTATATAAGTAGAGGGAGTGGCGGTGGCGTGAGGTAGAAATATCCGCTCGGCTCTGATAGGGATCTGTCGCTACGCTCGAGACTTCGGACTTCCTGAGAACGCCTTGATGCGGCATTTCAGGATGGAAAGATCCTCGGGATCCTTCGGCTCCGCGCCACTCCATGGAAGCGTCCGAAGCGAGTTTGCGGCGCTCCGCTCAGGACGACAGTTCGAAACTTTTTGAAACGTTACCAACTTCAGAATGACAGTGAAAACATCACTAAGGCTTCGGGATTGAATAAGCGGGTAGGGATCCCTCTCTACGCTTCGGGATTGCAGAAACAGTTAGGCTTCGGGACTCAATGACCAGATAGGGTTCCCTCGCGGCGCTCGGGATTTTAGAAGGTAAACGCCAGCCCGCCACGCAGCGAGCGGGCGGACTGGACCATGTACACGGTGCGTCCGTCCTGGCCCATTACAGGGACGTAGCCCTGGGCGAGCAGGTTGCGCAGGTCAAGAAGTGCGTCCATTTTGGCGGGGATGAAGGACGTTCCGGGAATTGGCTGGCGGATAAAGACGCTCAGGTAAGGATCGGTTTGGCCGGGCGAGGCGTTGAACGCATCGACGGCAGAGAGCGTGTTGCCGCTGGTCCATTTATAGGAAGCAATCCAGCGCGTGCCGGTGGAGGGGATATGGCCGTAAAGCTTTGTCCCGACGGAATGCTGGCGTCGGGTGCTGAGCGTCTGAGCCAGGGCCTGCCAATCGGCGGCAGAGTCAGACACAATGGCCTGGCCAGTGGAATAGTCCACTGTGGCCGTAAGGTCATCAGAAACTTTGCGCTGCACCACCACGCGCGCTCCGGTGCTGCTCACGCCCGGGCTGTAGCCATAAGAGAATGTGCCGGAATAAACGTCTGGAAGCACGTCATCAGAATAGCTGGAAGGATCGCCTGCGCCAGTGAGGATGGCGTTTTGCACGTGGTCAAAAAACGCTGCTACCTGAACGCTGGTATCGCCCATGCGACGCGAGACGGAAAGCTCATGGTGCGCGGCTTTTTCCACTTCAGGCTCACCGTTGAGCAGCGCCATGCGCGGACCGGACTCGCTCAGGTCGGCGGGAGCGGAATCAAAGCCCTTGGCCGCGCGTGTATCAGGCTCAGCGGTGGCATAACGATATTCCACCAGCATGTTGGGCGAGAGATGGACATCGACGGAGCCATGCGGACGGAGCGCGATCACGCGGTTGGCAAACTCAGTGGATTGCAGATCAGCGCCGTAGCTCAGGTCAATAAAGCCAGCAATGGTTGTGCTGTCAGAGCTGCTCATGGTTACGGCAGCGTACGGCGAATTCTGGACAGCAACTCCGGGCGCGGCAAAATGCCGGTAAGTCACGGTAAAAGTGGGACGAGAAGAATCGCCTATGTCATGCGCGTAGGAGGCGCGAAGCACGCCCGTGGGATCGCCCGACGACGCGCCGATATTGCCATTGAAGGAGAGCGTGCCGGAGGAAAACAGCGATTTTTCCAGCGCAAATGCGGTGGTAACGTCGCCTGCACTGCCAAAGCCATCTGCGCCGGCGCCGGCGATGAAAGCGACGCTGGCTTTGAGCGCATCGTCACTGCCTCCACGCTCAGATTTATTGTGCGTGACCACAACCAGAGATCCGCTGTCACTACTGTCTTTGTCTTTTTCCAGAACGCGAAGGATCGGACGGTTGGCGGCTGAGCGCAGCGTCCAATGCCAATCGTCGGCATCTTCAGCGTCAGAGCGGCGAGTCGGCATCAGCTTGAGCGCGTCCGCCAAGGTATTGACCGTGAGATTGATGATGACATGCGCGCCGGAGTGCAGGGGAATATTTTCCCGCAACGAGGGCAGAAAAGACGCGGCTGTTACCTTTACATAATAATTGCCAGCCGGCAGATTGTTGGCCAGGTAATAACCGCGCGAATCTGTGAAGACGGTTGTGCCCACTCTGGCGGCGGAGACAAAAACCTCCACCACCGCGCCCATTTGGGGCGCTCCGGAACTGTCTTTGACGTATCCCGCAATGGCTCCAACGCTGGCCGCATGAAGCGGCGCCCATGCCAACAGGAACACCAATAAACATCCGAATTTGCGGGTCATATCCACCACCTCAGTTAAAGTGGAGCCCTCGTGCAGCTATTGCTGTACGGCGAACTTGGCCGTGGGTGAAATCGTCTGTTTGGAAATCTGGTCGTTCACTTTAATGGTTACCTGGTAAATGCCGGGGTCAAGCTGGCTCAATTGCAGGCTCTTGCCGAGGGTCACCTGCTCGCCAACGTTTCCCATTTGGGCCGTCGATTCCGTGAAGTCTAACACATGCTGGTTGGTTGCGGTGTTTACCACTTGGTACTCCACCGTGGCAGAAGGCTTGTTGGTCTTCTGGTCAACGCCCAGATTGTAAACCTGGAGCCAGAAATTGACCTTCTCTTTCTTGGTGAATGAGGCCGGCTTGCCGTCAGAAGAGCTGACCTTGGGCCGGACTTTGTTGGTTCCGATGACGAAATTGCCGGTACCGACTTCGCGGGCCGGGACAGGCTCCATCTGGTCAGCAAGGATCAGCGTGGAAGACGTAAGCTTTTCATCGCCGAAATCGGGAACGGTATAGCTGCGGCTGAAAATGCCGGTTTTGTCGCCGTTGACGTCTTTCATCACTACATCAAGCCGGTAAAGCCCCGGACGCATGGGCAGCGCCTTCCAATACAGCGAAACGTTGTTGATTTCCTTTTCCAGCAGCTCGGCCGGAATGTCGCGATGCAGCGTTTCTTCAAAGGTCTGCACGATCTGGCCGGAAAGCTTGGTCAGCTGGCCATAAACATTGACCACGGCGCGCTGCACGCCATCTTTGTTGGCGAAGGTGAGGCCCTTGAGCGGGACTTGGAGCGTGATCGGGACGAGGACTGTGTCTGAAGTCAGTTTGACGAAGTCAACCTGCACGTCGAACGGCAGCAGGTTGGTGCGGAATTTGTGGGTGACCAGCTCATTTTGCAGGTCTTTAAACTTCACGTCCGGAGCGCGGTTCAGCTTGGCGAAAGTCTCCATGCGATCAAACTGCTTGGACTGATTGTTCCTGTTGAAAGGACCTTCACCAATGTTTTCCAGGCCACCGCGAAAACGGTCAGCTTTGTTGGCCTGGCCCATTTCTTCCAGGGTGGTTAGGCCGGCATTGGGGACGTGCAGAAGGGCGTCTTTCTTGGAGCGGTCCAGCGTCATTTCATAGGCGCCGCAGCCGCAATCGTCAACAAATTCGATTTCGATTTCCTGGCCAATACCTTCCAGATAGCGGTAACGCCACACCTCAAACGGGAAGGTTTCAGTTTGGCCGCCGCCTTCTTCCGGCGATCTCTGGTATGGGCCGCCCATGGGGTGGGAATCAATCGAGGTGGGCGGACCATACATGATATAAATTCTTCCGCGGTCGGTGCGCCAGCCCGGCATGCCCGCGGCGTAATGCTCGTTGGCATAGGCTATGCGCCGGTAGTGCTCTTCTTTGTATTCGTTTTCAGCGGTATCAGGCGTAGGGTCGCGACGTTGCCAGAATCCTTCAATAAACGTGTCGCGTTCGGCGTTATTTGAGAGCTTCTTGAACGCTGAAAGCTCTTCATCGGTGATGATCCAGCGGACATCTTCATCCAGCCATTTTTTGTATACACCGCCTAGTTTTTCTTTGGTCGCGTCTTGATTGTCCTTTTTCCGCTCGCGTTTCAGCGGGTCCTGCTGTCCATCCGCCTGCGCCGACTTACCAGCCTTATCCGACTTCGCATCTTTTTCCTGGGCCTGCACTACGAAACAGCCTGAACCAACCAACACAGCCGATAAAAGCACGGTATAAAAACGGGGGTGACGGGATAACACTAGGGAGCCCTCCTTCAAACGGGCAGATATTTGGATTTTAAGTCTTTTGCAACCCCATAATCAAGGATGGAAAGCCGATTCCGCCCTTTTCTTATCGACCTTAGAATGCAATTTGGGACATTTCTTGCTAACAATTTTAAGGTTTTTGCTTTATCAAATTATGTAAAGCTACCCTGCTAACCCGTTATAATCATAGACTGGTACCCGCCCACCGCCAATTCAACGCCCAGCGCAGTGCTCCTGCCTTGACGAAGGAACTTTCACAGTCCCTTCGGCGTATATATGGTGGACGTATTCCGCGTTTTATTCCGGAAGGTTAATTCATGAACGTAAAGAAAATTTTAATTATCTTAGGTGTTGTTTTATTGCTGGGCGCGATTGTCGGCTTCACCGTCAATCAGAGCCAAAAGAACGTTGTCACGGTCCAAACGGGCAAGGTTTATAAGCAGGATATTTCCTCTGTGGTCACGGCTTCCGGCCAGATCAAGCCTAAGACTCTGGTCAATGTGGGCGCCAACGCCATGGGCCGGATCGTCCGCCTGTTTGTGCGCGAAGGCGACACCGTGAAGAAGAACCAGGTCCTGGCCCAGCTTGAAAACGTGCAGTCCGCCGCCGATGTTGCCATGACGCGCGCCACCCTCTCCAGTTCCCAGACTGACGCCGTTGCCGCTGAGGCTGCGTTGAACACCGCGCAGGCCCAGCTCAAGAGCAGCACTGCCGATCTTGCCCGCGCCAAGCTTGATTACGACCGCGCAGAGAAACTTTACAAGGACAGCCTGATCTCCAAGGCCGACTACGACGCCAAGAAAGCTGCTTATGAAGTGGCCGACGCCGTTCATGCCCAGGACATCGCTCGCGTGGCGCAAAGCAAGGCGCAGGTTGATTCCGCTGAAGGCCGCGTTGGCCAGTCCAAAGCGCAATTAACCCGAGTAAATGACGTTCTCAGCAAGACCACATACACCGCGCCTTTTGACGGCACGGTAACGAATCTTCCCGTGCATGAAGGCGAGACCGTGGTCATGGGTATTCAAAATTCTCCGGGCAGCACTCTTATGACAGTGGCAGATATGTCGATCATCACGGCGGAAGTGCAGGTGGATGAAACCGACATCGTCAACGTAAAACTCGATCAGCCGGCGGAAGTCACGATTGACGCGATTCCCAACCAGACTTTCAAGGGCAAAGTAAGCGAGATCGGCGACAACGCCATCATCCGCTCCACCGGTGTTTCCACGTCGCAAAGCCTTTCCGGCGGGCAGGAAGCCAAGGATTTCAAGGTCGTTATCACGCTCACTGATCCGCCGCCCAACCTTCGTCCCGGACTTTCCGCCACCGCCAAAATCACTACCGGCGTGGCGCGCGATGCCGTCACAATTCCTATCCAGGCGCTCACCATGCGTGACAAGAATGATCTTGATGCGCAGAAGAACCCCAAAAAGCCCGTGGACAAGACCGCTCCAGCCGGGCCAGTGAAGAAAGAAAACACTGATATTCAGGGCGTCTTTGTGGTCAAGAACAAGAAAGCTGAGTTCCATGAAGTTGTGACCGGCCTCACCGGAAGCACAGAAATCCAGGTAAAGAGCGGCCTCCAGCCCGGCGATGAAATCATTACCGGCAGCTATAAAGTCCTCAAGACCCTGCGCAATGGCGCCGGAGTGAAAGTGGATAATTCCGTGGTCAAGCTGGGAGAGTCGTAAACTCCTGCGTCTTTTTAGCGTCTAAACGTTTATACGACTAAAGTATGGAGTGGGGTACGCGGTGGCAACAGACCAGGAGAAATTGATGTCAACACAAGTCGCCGACATTTCTGACAAGATCATTGCACCGCCTTCTGAATGCATCATCTGCACGGAAGACCTGTGGAAGACCTACCAGATGGGGCAGGAACAGGTGCATGCGCTGCGCGGCGTCAACTTGCGCATTGATCGCGGTGAATACGTTGCCATCATGGGCCCTTCAGGCTCGGGCAAGTCCACGCTCATGAACCTGATCGGCTGCCTGGATACGCCCACCAAAGGCCGTTACTGGCTCAACAGCAATCTTGTGAGCGAACTTGATGACGACGAGCTTGCCCGCATTCGCAACAAAGAAATCGGCTTCGTTTTCCAGACGTTCAACCTTCTGGCCCGCGCCACCGCGCTGCACAACGTCGAGCTTCCGCTCATCTATAGCGGCACGCCTTCTGACGAACGCATTGCCCGCGCCAAGGCGGCGCTTGAGGCCGTGGACCTGGGCGAGCGCATGAACCACAAGCCCAATGAGCTTTCCGGCGGACAGCGCCAGCGCGTCGCCATTGCCCGCGCTCTCGTCAATAATCCCTCAATCATCCTGGCCGACGAGCCTACCGGCAACCTTGACTCGCAAACTGGAAATGAAATCATGAAGCTGATGGAAGAGCTTCACCTCAAGGGCAATACCATTGTGCTGGTAACGCATGAAGCCGATATCGCCGAGCACGCTTATCGCGTCGTCCATATCAAGGACGGCATCGTCGCCAGCGACGAACGCAAAAGCAGAGTCGCGCCGCAGCAATAGCCGCGATTTTCGCCGGAGAGCAGAGGATTTTTCGCCGCAGATCGGGCGGATAAACGCAGATCAGAAACAGAGACAATTGGCGAGAGGCGCATAAATGCGCCTCTTTTGCGTTTGCGGTAACGGGGAAAGAATGGCCCGGTGGAAAAGCGGCCATCACCCGCTTCGCATGACGCTTCAGCGTCATGGCCGGTGGAGGAGCGGCCATTCATGGCCGCATAAAAAACTCTAAACCCTTGTCAATCCTGAGCGCCGCCCGAAGGAGCTGTACGACCGAGGGCAAGTCGAAGGACCCCGAGAATATATCGGTCGCCCATGCCGCTTCGGGGAGTTCTCTCGACAAAAAAGAAAGCGCTTGCGTGGATTGCCATCATCCCGCTAACCTTTCCCGCAATGCTCGCCACGCCACAACTAAAGTCTATCGAACTGCGCCATCCTATCATCAGCAAAATCAGGTTTGCCTGGCTTCTGCCGTCCGCACAACTCTTGCTTTGTGCCGCGCTCCTCTGGCCCATAAGGCTCACAATCGTTCATGCGCTGCACATTCCTCTTCCTCACGTCATTGAGCAGACCATGGTGGCGGACTGTCAGCGCTGGTCACCCAAACAAGACTTCTTTCTTTCGTCAGTTGTAGCGCTCGATATTCCCGGCGGATTAATCCAACTGCCCTACGCCATGAACACCCCGACCAAACGAGAGTGGTCACCTGAGGGAATGAACGATCTACTATGGCGGGCCGTTACATGGCCGTTCCTGTGTATTCCATTCTGGTGGATTGCGGGCAGGGCGATTGACGCGCTAACCGTTGTGAAACACCAATTGGTTCGGCCAAGGATTGGCTTGCTGGAAACTGTCATCGGCTCATTTTGGATGGCGGCCGGTGCGCTCATCTTCGTGGGTTTTCTGGTAATGGCAGGCATCAAGAAGGACCTGGAGTCGACTCGCATCGCTGCTGCCGGCGGACTGTGGGCTTTACTTGGCGCATTATCGCTGATCGCTCGATTCCGCCAAAAGCGCTTGCCCATATTGCAAAATGCTGCGGCGACAGCCACTACTGCATGACGCTTCAGCGTCATGCCCGGTGTAAGAACGGCCCTTTAGGGCCGTGAAAAAAACTCTAAACCCCTGTCAATCCTGAGCGCCGCCCGAAGGAGCTGTGCGACCGAGGGCAAGCCGAAGGACCCCGAGAATATATCAGGCGCCCATGCCGCGTCAGGGAGTTCTCTCGACAAAACCAAGCCAATGATGCCTAAAAATATTTTTCCAAAAACATGTCCCCAGAAACCTAAAAAACTGCATATGGTAATAGGAGATGAATTTTCCGGGCCACCCCCGCAGGCGAGGGCGGCCACGCCCCAAAAAATATTTTTTTCAAAAAATGTCCCAGCCCCCCTCAAATTCCCACACTAGTAAGTAGAGGGAGAATTTTCATTTCCCGCCACAATCTCTCCGGCTGCACCATCCTCCAGTTCTAACTCTCTGAATTAAAAGCAACTAACTCCGCCACCCGCATCTGGGTTCACTCAAAGACGCGTGGCTTTTTCTTTTGCCGAAAGGAAACAAAATGCCCAAAACTCCGCTTGCCGCTCAATGTATCCCCATGTCCAAACCACAGGTCCTCAAGGCCATCCGTCTTTCCGCCAAGAAGCTTGGCCGCAATCCCAGCCTCCGCGATCTCCGCCTCATTGGCCGTGTCTCGGAGCAGGTCATTTATAAGCGCTTCGGCGGCCTCGGTCGCGCCCTGGCTGCCGCCGGACTTGAAGCCACTGGCCCCGGCTTCAGCCTGCCTGAATCCACTCTGCTGCTTGACTGGGCCGCCGTCGCCCGCAAGCTGGGCAAGGTTCCCAGCGTGCATGAATATGAAAGCGCCGGACGCTTCAGCAACATGCCCTTTCACACCCGCTACCGCCATTGGACGCGCATTCCTGAGGCCTTCCGCAAATTCGCGCGCCAGTCAAAACTAGAGCGCGACTGGCAGGACGTGCTCAAGCTCGGTGATGCCAAAGTAACGAACCAGCGCAAAGCCGCAAAAGCTTTTGTCCGCCCGCGCGTCCGCAAAGGCCCCATTCATCGCGATCGCCCGGTTTATGGCCGACCCATGATGCTGCCGGAACTCGCCCATGAACCAACCAACGAGCTCGGCGTAGTCTTCGTCTTTGGCATCCTGGCGCGCAAACTCGGGTTCGTCGTTCTCCGCATCCAGCCGGATTTCCCCGACTGCGAAGCCATGTTCGAGGTGTCCCGCGGCGTGTGGCAGCGCGTCCGCATTGAGTTTGAATTTGAGAGCCGCAACTTCCTCCGCCATCGCCACAAAAAAGACGGCTGCGACATGATCATCTGCTGGCGTCATAACTGGCCTGAATGTCCGCCCAACCTTGAAGTGCTGGAACTCTCAAAAGTCTTGGAAGGCATGATCTAAGTCGCCCAGCGTCCCAAAGACTTCGTCTTTGCGCTCGCCCACTAGGTCCCTGTCTGCTTGCTGCCATTGCCCTTATTGTGCCTAACGACCCACTCTTTCCAGTTGAAACCGTCCGCCGAGAGGTTCACAATCTTGGTAATAGCTGGCCCAGGTTCCGCAAAATCGGACAGAAACTGAGAAGGTTCCCTTGGATTATTGTCGCGGCAAAGAAACCATTCTTGTAGTGGATGACGAAGAGTCTCTGCGTACGGTCATCGTGGATCTGCTTGGCCATCTGGGATATTGCACGCTCTCAGCGGCCAGTGCCCACGATGCCATGAAGGTGGCGCTGGAATATCCGGGAAAGATTGACCTGCTGCTGACCGACGTGGTCATGCATCCGCTGACCGGCCCCATGCTGGCGGAAAAGCTGATGCGCTCACGGCCGGAGATGAAAGTGGTCTATATCTCGGGCTATGCCAATGCATCACTGGCGCCGGACGGCGTTTTGAAGCCCGGCACCGTGCTGGTGCATAAGCCCTTTACCATGAAAATCCTTTCCGCCAAACTGCGGGAAGTGCTGGGAAATCCCGTAATTTAACGATTTTGTAAGGCCTGGATCACGCCGCCCTGGGATGTGTGCGCCAGAACACGCACCCAGAGATTTTCTGACACACATGGCGGCTTATCTTCGCCTCTAAGCTATTGATAATAAAAGACAAGATACGCTTGGCCCCGCAGTTGCACTATCTCTTGCCAGCAACAGCATTTGAAAGGGGCTCACCGTGAATACTGGAGAGATGGCTGGAACCAAAAACTTCCTGATCTGGATGGGATTGTGGATCGCCGCGTTGATGGTCCTGCTGCCTGCGCTGGCCGGCAGCTAAGCGGATCAATTTTCCTTGACCAGTTCCTGGGCCGACTTTTCTTTTTGGGGCTTTTCTTTTTCAACCTTGGATTTGAAGTCGGTCGGCGTTCCAAACGGCAAGAATACCCTGAAGCAGGTTCCACGGCCGCCGCTGGCGCGTCGTGAGCGAAAACGCAGGCTTCCCCGATGTTTGATGACCAGGCTGTTCGCCAGCCACAGTCCCAGCCCGGTGCCTTTGAGCTCTTTGGTGGTAAAAAACGGTTCCAGCACGCGGTTGCGCAGCTCTTTTGGTATGCCCGGACCTTCATCGTGAATGGTGAAGACCACGCCCGGAACGCCATGCGAAGTTCCTTTCCGGATGCGAAGACAAAGGCTGCCCTGATCGGGTGACGCGTCAATCGCATTGCCGATAATGTTGGCAAAAACCTGGCGCAGCTCGCCGGGAAATCCATGGATGCAGAACGCCGGGCCTTTTTTGAAATCGACCGTGATGCGCTTGGCTTCCATCTGCACCACGTATAACGCCAGCACGGACTGCACCATGTCCTGAAAGTCCAGCTCCACGGCAATCTTGGTTTCACGATGGAAAGACAAAATCTGTTTCGTGATTTTGGCAACGCGCTCCAGCTCTCTGGTCGCCTGCTTCAGGAAATCCCTGACTTGCTCCTGATCGTCCGTGTGCGTGGAAAGATAAATCAGGTTGGTCAATGCTTCCAGCGGGTTGTTGATTTCATGCGCGATGGTCTGCGCCAGCCTGCCGGTAGCCGCCAGCTTTTCCGTGTGGCGCAAAGTTTCTTCCGCCAGCTTGCGCTCAGTAATGTTGGTCAGGACCACAATGGAGCCAAAGCGCTGCGTGCCGGTCATTACGGCGTCTGCTGTAACCAGAAACCAATGCTGCCCCTGCTGTTGTTCGGCCACATAACGCGAGGTTTCAGTATGCGTGAGAAAATCCGCGCTGCCCAGCACCTGCTCCAGGATTGCGACGCCATCGTGCCCAATTACTTCACTGAAAGTTTTCCCGCTCAGCTCCACAAACGCCCGATTACAGCGCACGACTTTGTTTTCCGTATCCAGCAGCACCAGATATTCCGGCAGCGCGTCCACCGTGGATTGCCATTGTTGCGCCGACTGCCGCGAGATTAATTCTGCCTGCTTCAGCCGCAGCAGAGACTTGACCGTCGCCACCAGCACCGTGGCGTCAATCGGATGAGTAAGATATCCGTCCGCGCCGCCCTCAAGCGCCTGGACTTTGCTTTCATTGCTCACGAATGACGCGGAAATTTGCAGCACCGGCACGGAACGCGTGACTGGATCAGTCTTGATGCGGCGGCAAACTTCATAGCCGGAAAGATCAGGCAGCTTTACGTCCAGAATCACCAGGTCCGGGCAGGATTTCACGCGCTCCAGCGCTTCTTTGCCGGTGGTGCACTGCTCAACTTCCAGGCCCGCGCGCGCCAGGATTCGCGAAAGCACGTAGCGATTTTGCTCCGTGTCGTCAACCAGCAGGACCCGCGATGTCTGGCGCTCTGTCATCTCTGGTTTATTTTTCCTCTGGTCCCGCAATGTCCATCTTGGCCAGTGAACTTAACAACGATTCAGGAGAAAGCGAAGTTGTTACGTCACTCTTGGCGATCAATCCTGCGGCCAGATCAGTCAGCCGCTTCTTCTCTTCGCCGGTCAGCAACTTTGACGTGTACACAATCACCGGCAGACGGCGTGTCTGTTCCTGGTCACGCAGCTTCTGCAACACTTCAAATCCGCCCATCCCGGGCATCACCAGGTCAAGAATCACCGCATCCGGCTGTTCGCGATCAATCATATCCAGCGCTTCCTGCCCATTATGCGCTTCCACCAGGTTCAGCCACGGACGGTCCAGCAGTTCGCGCAAAATATACAACGACAGATCATTGTCGTCCACCAGCAGAAGTTTTTTCGGCTTTTCCTGCCGTGTGACTCGGCGGACATCTTGTAATACGCTCGCTGCTTCCAGTGGCTTGCTGATGGCCAGCGCCGCGCCGGAATCCAAAGCGTGGCCGGAATCCCGTGGCTTCGTCACGGCGATCACCGGAATCTGTTCGCTCGAATCATCCGACTTGGGAAAAAACCGCAGGAAATCCCATCCCGGATTTTCCAGTTCCTCGATATCAAGCACCACGGCGCGCGGCTGGTGGCGTTGCAGCCATGTCTCCGCGCGCTCCAGGCTCTCCACGTGAATGAGCTGAAATTCTGAAACCTTAAACGCAGGATCAATCAACGAGAACACCTGCGCTTCCGGCGTGATCAGCAAAACCGTGGGCCGTGAAAATTCCGGCGCAGGCATCTCCTCGCGCGATCCGGCCACATCGGCTTCACCTTTATAAACGATAGGCAGTTCCACAAAGAAGCTCGACCCACGGCCCAGTTCGCTCTTTACCCAAACCTTGCCGCCCAGCAACAACGCCATTTTTTTGCACAACGGCAATCCCAAACCCGTACCGCGATAGCGCTCTTGCAATGGATTTTCTATCTGGGAAAATTCCTGAAACACGGTCTCCAGATGTTCCGGCGGAATGCCGATTCCCGTGTCCGTCACCTCAAACAACATTGAGCCGCTGCCGCGTAGTTCGGCGCAAATCTTTATCTCGCCCTGCGGCGTAAACTTGATGGCGTTGGAAATGAAGTTTCTCAATATCTGGGAAACCTTGCCTTCATCTGTCCGCATGGGCGGCAGGTTTGCGCCTTCACTAAAAACCAGGTCCACGGAACTGTTGTCCGCCAGCAACGGCTTCAGCATGCCCTTCAGAGCGCTGAACAGCTCCATCACCTCAAACGTCTTCACCCTGATCCGGACTTTCCCTGCTTCCACCTTGGCCAGATCAAGCAGGTCATTCACCATCTCAGATAATGTTTTTGCTGACTCCAGGATGAATCCGACTTGCGTCTCCTGATCGTCCGTCAGGTCGCCATCCAGCCGGTCCAGCAGTATCCGCGCCAACGACATAATGGAATTCAGCGGCGTGCGAAATTCATGCGAGATGTTGGAAAGAAAACTGGTCTTCAGGTCTGAAGCGCGCCGCAAATAATCCGCTCGTTCATCCAGCTCAGCGTACAGCGCAACCACGCCGCGATTGGTGTCTTCCAGTTCGCGATTCAGCAAAGCCAGCTCTTCCTGGCGTGCGCGCAGCTCCTGCAAGGTCTTCAGTAACTCTCGGTTTTGCCGGTCAATTTCCTCGTACGGGCTCTCCGGCGTCTTGCTGTTGATCTTATCGGTCACGTCCTTCAAGCGCGCTGGGGTAAGCACCGGCACTGCGAATGGCAGGTCTTTGCCCATCGTCACCACAGTCCCGGAAGGGCTGCTGGTAATCTCAAAATTGTCCATGAGCCGTTTGGTGCCTACAATTCCCAAACCCATTCCAGTAGTGGAACGGTAACGACCTTCAAAAATTTCATTCAGATTATCGATACCCGGGCCGGTATCAGAAACCGTGATCTCCAGAGTCTGTGTCCGTCCAATCTCCACATCAAAATTTACTTTTCCCCCGCGAGCGTAACGGTAGGCGTTCCGCGCCATCTCTGAAGTTGCTGTAGCCAGCCGGATTTGCTCCTGGTTATCGAATCCCAGCAGGGCGGCGATCTCACGCGCTCGCTGGCGGGCCTGCACCACGTCGCGTTCATTCCGTAATGTGATCGTCGAAAGCCGGTTGCTCATCTGGTTCACTGGATTCGGACTAGATCGCTGCCGCTCCCTTCAGCACCAGCACGCTGGCATCATCACGTTCCCGGCGAAAATCGCGTAATAGTACGCCTGCAATCAACGCGGGTTGCCGCCCAAGAAGGCCGGGATAACGCGAGAGGTCCCAGCGCGACTGCAACCCGTCAGAATGCATCACCAAGACGCCGTCTTTGGGCCATTCCACTTTGAACTCCTGCACTCTGGCCATCACGTGTCCCAAGGTGCCGTTGTGTGAGACCAAACTGCGGCTCAGCGTACTACTTAGGATGCTTCCTGAGATGTTGCCAACTCCCGCATAGGTCAATGTTCCGGCCAGCGGGCGCACTTCCGCTATAGCCGCTGCCGCGCCGCGGGTTTTTTTCAGCGCATCATGCACGCGGGAGATCAAGCTTGCCGGCGATTCACTGCTATGGGCGCGAAATACCCGCACCGCTTCATCCGCGGCCTCGGCTGCCTGGATTCCATGGCCCAATCCATCCGCCGCAATCACCATGCATCGATCGCCATTGATTTCCCAGGCAAGGTTGTCGCCAGATGCCGTCTCTCCCGTAATCGGCGAAACCAGCCCAGCAATCTCCACGGAAGATTTGCGCGCATGGTGCTCGTTTTCTGATTGTTCTATGCGCGCGAAAATAGCTGTGCCTTTGGCGTTGCTGAAAACGTCAAAGGCCTCAGCCATTCGCTTGATCGCGCCCAATCCAGTCCCCGGAGTACCGCCGGTGGAGTATCCATCCTGCAAAGCGCGTGAGAGATCGGCGATACCCGGCCCGCGATCCAGGGCCACGATTTCCATTCTTGTCCCGTTTTTGGATTTGATTCCGGAGAGCAGCAGCTGGCCACCGCCGCCATAGACCACCGCATTGCGGGCAGCTTCAGTAATCAATATCGCAGCTTCGCCCGATTTTGTTTCATTCAGGCCAAGTGAAGCGGCCATGCGCGCGCCGGCGCGGCGGGCCTCAGCCGTGGAACTGAAATCGGACAACGAGACCGTTTGAGAGAGAAACATTATTTCCAGCGGACCACGGTTACGCGCGTCCCTTTACCCAGCTCTGATTCAATTTGAAAGTCGTTGACGAGTCTCTTGCTCCCGCCCAGTCCCAGTCCCATACCGCCCCCGGTGGTGAAACCGTCACGCAAAGCAGCATCCACATCGCTTATGCCCGGCCCGCGGTCTTCAAATACCAGCTTCAAACCACTCTTGATGGAGTTCTCTACCTGCTCAATCATCATGTGGCCGCCCTTGCCGTGTTCCAGGGCGTTGCGGGCCAGTTCACTCGCGGCGGTCACCAGTTTGGTCTGGTCCACCAGCGTGAACTTCATTTCAATGGCCCATTGCCGCACCTTCTGTCTTGCCACCACTACATCCGCGGAAGTGGCAATCGGCACGGTCTCCTGCTTTGTCGACTTCATCCACCCATCTCCGAATGGAAATCTCCGCGCAGTTCGTACAGCAGTTCCATTCCCGTTTCCACATTCAGCGCGGTACGCACTCCGCTCAGTGACATGCCCAGCTCAACCAGCGTGATGGCCACGGCCGGTTGCATGCCCACCACCACGGTTTCGGCGTCCAGCACGCGCGCCATGGCTGCAATATTGGCCAGCATCCTGCCGATGAATGAATCCACGATCTCCAGCGTTGAAATATCAATTAAGACGCCGCGGGAGCTGCACTCTGAAATTTTTTCTGTCAGATCGTCCTGAAGCTGCACCGCCAGCCGGTCATGCATGTCCACCTGGATTGTGACGAGCAGGAACTGCCCCATGCGCAGGATTGGAATACGTTCCATTTACTCCTCCCGCCTGAGAAGCGTGCGTTTGCCGGCGTTGTCGCCGTTCACTTTTGTCACCACCTGGCCGGTGCGCTGGAGTGCCAGTGCAAAAGCGTCTGAGAGCTTCGCTTTGGTAATCACGCCCGCCAGGTCAATGCCAAGATGAACAATGGTCTGCGCAATCTGTGGACGCACGCCGCTGATGATGCAGTCCGCGCCCATCAACCGCGCGGCTGTAATCGTTTTCAGCAGATGCTGCGCCACCAGTGTGTCCACTGTGGGAACGCCAGTGATATCGATAATCGCAACTCGTGAGTTCGTTTGCACCACGGCTTGCAGTAATGACTCCATCACCACCTGGGTCCGGGCGCTGTCCAGCGTGCCGATGATCGGCAGGGCAAGAATTCCATCCCACAGCTTGACGACTGGTGTGGACAACTCCATCAGTTCTTCTTGCTGCCGCGCGATGAACTTCTCTCGCGTGGCCTGGAAAGCATCGGCCGTGATCAGCGCCAGCTTATCGACGAGTTGGGTTGATTTCCAGATGTCATCGAACAGCGCGGCAGGATCGGACGGGTTCTCCCGGCGCACCGCGTTAAAGATCGGCTGTTTGAGTGAAAGCACAAAAGTGGCGGTTTCACTGGTGGTAAAGCCCTGTTTCGCCCGCGATGCGGAGATTGCGCTCAGCGTGTCCCGTGCCTGTCCCCAGGCGGGCCCATCGAGGTTGGTTACGTCGCCGGACCTGGCGCCCATGGCGATGGCATCCATCAGTTCACGGGATTGCGATTCCACTTCCTCATTGCTGATCAGGTCGGCGCGGCGCACCGCGGTGCTCATCTGCCTCACCCAGTCCGCGCGTATTTCCTCGTGATGCTTGTTGATCATCTCGGGCAATTTGCTCATCGATAGGTCCTCCAGATATTTTTCAGGTGCTTTCATAAAATCCGTTTACAGGGTGCTGGATGCTATTTAGGTGGGCAGGAAAAATACAACGCGGCAAAATCGCCCCAAGATGCAGCGGCTAAATTTGATGCAGATGGAAGCTGATATGCTGTCCGGCCTCAGGCCTGCGCCGAATCGGAATCCTGCACAAAAGTCTTCAGGGCTGCTTCCAGTTCCTTGGGGCCTGCCCACTTGGGTATCACGTGCTCTACCCCAAAAAACTGGCATAATTTCTTTTCCGTGTCGCCCATCACCGTCCATACGACTACAGGAATTCCATTGAGCTTGGCATTGGACTTCCAATATCGCAGTACTTCGAATCCACTCTCTCTGGGGAAGGAAAGATCCAGCAGGATGAGGTCAGGCGCCGGCTTGGTACCCTCCACCACGTCCTGCAAAAACAGGATGGCCGCAGCAATATTATTCAGCGCGATAACATCCGGTGCCCCGAGCTTTTTCACTACAGCCGTGGACTGCCGCATATCTGCCGGCGTATCTTCAACGATCAAAACTCGACGCATACCTTTTTCCAAGGAAACTGCCTGTCCCATATATGGCCCTAATCCGTCGCGGAGGCGGATTTTAGCTCAGCACGCAAGATTTAACACTCTTGCGGAAGCATAAAATTCTAAGTAGTCTCCAGAGCAGAAAGCAAGTCTTCAACCCTGAATTTTATAAAGAACCTTATCGGATGCGCCGGCAAATGTCCCGAAACGGCCGCCAAAAGACGCCATCTAGCTGTTTTTTGATCTTTTAGCGAGTGCGCAAAAAAATACACTTTTCAGCGAACCAACCAGCCCAATGCGGCATCTATTCTCAAGACAAAGAGTCCCTGCTGTACCCGAGGGTTCGGGTGTGCCGATAAACAAGGAGTAAGCTATGCTCGCAAAATGCGCCAATCCATCCTGTTCTACTCCGCTGGTTTATTTGCGTGAAGGCAAGATCTTCATGGTTGAATCGCCACAACCGCAGTTTGAATTGCTGAATGCCAATCCAACAAAGCCCAAACCGTCGAATCGTGTGGAACACTTCTGGCTCTGCGGCCCCTGCTCCGTTGAGATGACAATCACTTATGATCGGCAGCGCGGGGTTGAAATAGTCCGCAAGACGGCCGCCAAAGTGACATTAACGCGACGCGCCGCCGCGTCCTGATTTGCTTTTTTGCGCAAAGCTAACTGTGACATTTCAAGAGGTTGTCCATTCGAGCAAAACCAGAGAAGCTGATTGTGATGAGCAGTCAACTCAAATCTGGAGGCCCGAATGGACATTCATAAGAATGCACGACTTACCTTTATCCGTCGAGAGCAGT
>JAIQGK010000025.1 GCA_020072645.1 Terriglobia bacterium | reverse complement strand
CGAGCAGGTACGAAAGTAGGCTTTAGTGATCCGGTGGTTCTGCATGGAAGGGCCATCGCTCAACGGATAAAAGGTACGCCGGGGATAACAGGCTGATCGGAGCCAAGAGTTCATATCGACGCTCCGGTTTGGCACCTCGATGTCGGTTCATCGCATCCTGGAGCTGTAGAAGGTTCCAAGGGTTAGGCTGTTCGCCTATTAAAGCGGTACGTGAACTGGGTTCAGAACGTCGCGAGACAGTTCGGTCCCTATCTGGTGTGGGCGTAGGAGATTTGAGAGGGCCTGTCCTTAGTACGAGAGGACCGGGATGGACGAACCTCTTGTGTTCCAGCTGTCATGTCAATGGCACGGCTGGGTAGCGAAGTTCGGTTGTAATAAACGCTGAATGCATATAAGCGTGAAGTACTCCTCAAGATTAGATCTCCCAACCCTCAAGGGTAATGAAGGGCACAGAAAGACCATCTGTTTGATAGGCACGGAGTGTAAGGTCAGCAATGGCTTCAGCTTACGTGTACTAATCGCCCGTTCGGCTTGACCATAAAATTTACTCAGGGCATACGCGCCTCGCAAGAAGCGCCAGCCCTTGGCAATTAGCCTTTAGCAACCAGCCAGACCGGATTCATTTCCGGCCCGGCAGAATGCTCCTGGCAATGGCAAGCGCCAATGTAGTTAGTTCGACCAAATCAATCTATTCAGTTGTGAGGCATCGCCCTCACGATCTTTGAAATCTGGCAATTAGCAGATAAGCAATTAGCACTTAGCCAAAGCGATACGCTTTCGGCTATTTGCCAGGTGCTAGCTGCCAGTTGCTCCCGATCTTTGGTCTTTCCTTACGTGAAATGACCCTTTGCGCGGACTAACACGACGTAGAACCTGACTCGCGCCGCGCAATGACAATATCTGCGGCTAGCTCCTAGCCTCTAGCTACTAAGCTAGAAGCCAGCAGCTAGCAGCCGCGCCAAAGGCGCGCTAAATTTGCGGTGATCTTACCGCGGGGGTTCCACCCGTTCCCATCCCGAACACGGAAGTTAAGCCCCGCAGGGCCGATTGTACTGTACGCGAAAGTGTGTGGGAGAGTAGGTCGTCGCCGCATTAAATCAAAGGCCACGTTCAGAAATGAGCGTGGCCTTTTGTGTTTTTTAAGTCTGGTGATAAACCCCGGACGGCCTGAATTTTCTGATTACTCCAAAGTCAATGAATGAACTTCTTCAAGCGCCGTTTTCGCGCAGGCCTTAATCGAGCAACCGCAGCAATGCAACTGGACTCACGAAGATCCGCGCCGCGCTTATACCACCGGAGCGCAGCTCGCGCGTCGCGCTTGGTTCCCTCACCTTTTTCTGTCATGTAGCCCAGCCAAAAGCAGGCAGTGCTGTGATAAGAGTCGCCGTTCACAAGCGTCATGCCACTGTCCGGGGAATTGACTGATTCCAAGTAAAGCTGGAACGCCAATGAGTCATCTTGGTCTACACCTAGACCCTTCTTGAACATGAAGCCCAGGTGGTTTGCAGCCCGACTTGAGCCCTGCTTGTACGCGATAAGATAAAGCAGAAAGGCCCGTTGCAAATTCAGATCGACTCCCATCCCCTTTTGATAGAGCCGACCTAGCTGCAGTAACGCCAATTCCTCCCGTTGTTCCGCTGCTCTGGTGTACCACTCAATTGCGTTGCCCAAATCCTTTTCTACGCCCTTCCCCTCGAAATACAAACCCCCGATATTAAATTGCGCCGTGGCAAGTCCACTCGCTGCAGCGCGACGAAACCAAACCATAGCCTGGGTGTAGTCCTGCGGCGTTCCATAGCCGTGCTGAAAACAGAGTCCCAAATTATTTTGTGCATCGCGCTCTCCGGCCTTGGCTAGGCTCTTCAACTTCGCGAAAACAGCGGTTGGCGGATAGATTTTGGCTTGACCGAAAACATGCTGCAATAGAAGATTTTGTTCCGCGGCTTGATGGCCTTGTTCGGCAGCTTTGGCGTAGAACTCGGCTGCCTTCCGAAAATCCTGTTCGACCCCGTTGCCCCAATCGAAAGCGAGCCCGAGCTCAAATTGTGCAAATGGATCGCCGTCCTTGGCCGCCTGACGAATCTTTTCCAGAATGTTTAGCTCACGCACGCGCGAATTGTACTGGATGCTGTTGATGACAACAATCGATGTTGAATACCTGCTTGTGGAAGGGATCTGGACCGCAACCGCCCTCGGCTGCGCTGAAGGATCTTGTGGCACAGGCACTCCTGCCTGTGCGCCCGTACCTCAACGATGAACTTATCGAATGCCAAAAACTTCACCCCTGTCTTCCTGAGCGAGCATGAAGGCCCCTGGGCTTTTCAAAGGGGACTGAAAACGAGTCGAAGGATCCCGAAGATGCCAGGTTCTTAAATGCCGATTCAGGGGGGCTCAAGAAATTCGTGGATCGCAGCCGCCCTCGGCTGCGGACAAAACCAGCGACTGCTTGGACGAGTAACTGTATCAGTGAAAATCCGTGCTATCAGTGGTAGGCCTTTTCCATTCTTTTCCAAGTCCACGCGCCAACAGCTCAGCGACAGCGTTTTGTTCACCACTTGTCTTGTGGCAAACCAAACGCTGTCGTCCAATCCTCTGCACTGTCAGCCAAACTACGGCAGTAGGTGTATCAGGTACTTGTCGGTCCAGATCTCGCCTGCTGTACGGGTGGAATCAAGATCGAGTTGCAGCGACTGTGAATTGCCCTCCGTGCCAAAGCAGTCCCCTGCAACGGTGCCGACGCTGTTGCTCGGTTCGCCTGAGACCGAGGTAATCGCAACCGCATGAATCGGGTCCGGGTCAGTATCTGCGCATGGAGTCGTCGTACACTCGCCTACCTGGATCATGTCAACCGCAGTGCGGGCATTGCCGCTACTGTCAGTAAATGGGTGGCCCACAAGGTAGAGTCTCTTGAACTCGGTCGTGGGGAGGGGGGCTTGGGCAGTCGTAATATTGGTAGCGTGCCAGGCATTGCCTGTGGGATCGTAAACTCGCCAGAAACCGTCAGCGAAATCCGCCTGGAAGGCCATGCGATAGTTGTGTCCGCCAAACCACTGCGTAAAACCGAACTCAAAAGCTCGCGGCTGGTTGCCTTGCTCCACGTTGACGTTGACCATGTAATGGCCGGCGGCCTTTCCAATTACCGCCGTTCCTCCGCAGCGTTTTTCATAGAAGAAATCGTCCTGGAAACTACCACCTCCTGAAGCCAGTGTGGCAAGAAACTCGCGTGACTGTCCGTCCGTTGACTTGTTCGTATCCAGAACACTGTTGCCGTTGGCCTGCGTGCAAGGCGAACTGCACCCCGGTGTTTCCTCCCAGTTGGGATTAGTGTTATTAAAGGGGTCATCGTCGACTTGGCCCGTGTCATAAAGATTGTTGGTGACCGTGATGGTAATAAAGTTGTCATGCGTGGTGCCGTCGTTATACTGGCAATCCATTGTGTAGGTGCCGTTTGGCAGGAAATGAACAAAGACCAGATGATTAGTATTGTGCACAGTCCAAATCGACGTGCTGCTTCCATTGATCCATAGCTTCATATAGTTAGGCGTGACTGGGGCTGTACAATCAAAAAGTGTAGGATTCCCGACTGTGGCGCCGTCCTGAGGATAGTTCCAGACGGATGCTGACGAAGTGCCAACCGACAGGATAATTGTTGCTGCAAGGAATAAATAACGTTTCATGGAGGGTATCTTTCACGCTTTCTCCAGGGGATGCTGCAAAAGATGCCCATCGGTAATAGCAGGTTGTCAAAGGATATCTGACCAGGACACAACTATAGTTCTTATTGAGCTAACCAGAAGCTACTCAGCTAGAGATGGTTGAGACAGTTTCCATTTCAGGAATAAATAACACCTATCGCGCTCGATTAGAGCCAGAGCTTTATAAAGAACTCTCAGCGAAAGTAACTGTCGTAAAAATTCCTATAATCAGTGCCATCAGTGTTAACGTTAGTTCCCGATGCCCATCCACCCCGTTCTCGCCCGCGAACTCCGCCAGTCCAAACGCCTTCAGAAATTCTTCGATTCCCTCCCCGAATCCTCGCGCCACCAGATCGACCGTGAGGTCCGCGAAGTTAAAAAAGAAGAGACGCGCCTGCGCCGCGCGCAGCTCGCCGCTGAATATCTGATGGAAGCCATGGAAGCCGAGCTCGACCCGCCGCCGCTGATGAAAGCTGCATTCCGCCGCAACGCCCAGGCCCGCCAGGGATGGGAACTCATGCCGCAATCGCTCCGCCGCCAATACCTGATCTTCATCTTCCGCGGCCGCTATCCTGAAACGCGCGCCCTTTACATCGAGCGGACCATCCTGGATGCCGCCCAATACGCCGACAGACGCGCAGGAAACGCCACGAACCCGGACGTAGAGACGTAGCACCGCTACGTCTCCGTAATCTGCGACCTTCCGCGCAATCCGCGGTAAGTTTTTTGCATTCTTCCTCTGTGTCCTTCGCGCCCTCTGCGGTAAAAGTGTTTTCTTACCCTGTCAGTGAAAATCCGTAATCCGCGAGCATCCGCGCAAATCCGCGGTAAAGATTTTGTTCGGCGTGTGCCTCCAGCCACAGTGTCTTCGCCCACCCACATTACGCCACCAGCGTCGATCCATTAACTATTCGCTAAATCAGCCACTTAGCCATTGGCGCCCTGCCTGCTTTACTCACGGGTAGGAGGGCGAAAACGCCATGACGCACACCGACTCAGCAACCAATCTGAACCAAATCCAGAGAAGCCTTGTCCCCATGCTCCGCACCTGGACCCGCAGCATCGGATGGACAGTACTGCTCTCAGCCGTGCTCGCCATTCTCTTCGCGCTGCTGTGTGATGGCTGCTCGGGTGTCCACTAATTGGCCTGCAGCACGCCGTCTTGGCAAGGCAACCAGGATTTTGGCTAGTGCTTTTCCTTTGCGTTCTTCGCGCCCTTTGCGGTGAATCAATGGCTGCATGCTGAGTGCTGATTGCTGAGTGCCCTACCCGCGACTATCATTCTCCGCATGAAACATCACCTCATCACTGGCGCCGCCAGCGGCTTCGGCTTTGCTCTTGCGCGCACGCTGCTTTCCCGTGGCGACTCCGTCCTCGCCTGCGACATCAACCCTGCCCCCATGGAACAGCTCCGCGCCTTCGCCACAGCGCCCGCTCAACTCAGCACTCGCCAACTCGACGTCCGCGATCCCGCGCAGTGGGAACAAACCATGCAGGTTGCCGTCCAGCTCTGGCCCAGAATCGACACGGTGATGAACGTTGCCGGAGTCCTGCGGCCGGATTTCATTGCCGATATCAAGCCGGCTGATATCGATCTCACCTTCGACGTCAACACCAAAGGCGCAATCCACGGCACCCAGGCCGCTTTTCGCGCGATGCGCAACCAAGCCGATCAAAACGGCCGTGGCCACATCATCAACCTGGCTTCCATGGCTGGCATTACGCCGGTACCCGGCATGTCCATCTATAGCGCTTCAAAGTTTGCTCTGCGCGGCTACTCGCTCACGATTGCTCACGAACTCAAGCAATATAAAATTTCAATGACCGTTATCTGCCCCTCCGGCGCGGACACGCCGTTGGTTGAGCCGTACCGGCACAAGACGCAAGCGGCGTTGATCTTCGTCGGGCCCTTGCTTACGACCGATCAGGTCGTGCATGCCATCGTCGATCAAGCTCTGGTGAAACGTCCCGCAGAAATGGCTCTGCCTCGCGGGCGAGGTCTGCTGGCCAAGGCTGCTGGCAGCTTTCCCGGGCTCGCCAATATGTTCGCCGGCTCCATGATGCGCACCGGACAGCGCAATCAGGCAAAGCTGAAATGATGTTTTTCCAAAGCTGCTGCTGTTTCTAGTGCAAACCACGGTGCTCTCCAGCCATCTAAAAAGCTTAAGGGGTGCACCATGATTCGTTTTCAGTGTGAGAGTTGCGGGCGTTTAAAAGGGGACGGAGAGACCTGGATTCTTGGCTTTGCCGCCGAAAATATCGGTGTGACTTCCGCCCGCCGTGAAATCTCGATTGCTAGTTCCTGGGACCGCCCTCGCGCTGTTGAATCATTGGCTGTTCATTTCTGTTCCGATGAATGCCGTGCCACCTATATGACCGCCTTGTTCGGCGATAGCCCTGACACCCTTGGTGGATCCTCCACTTCAACCAAGCGTCGCATCAAACGCCTTGTGCCCGGTGCGGTAGTCGATACAGTTGTCTCGGAAAAGTCTCGCCCTAAAACCAAACGACGGACGATTGTACGGCGCAGGATCGCTTAAAATTTTGCTCTATGAAGGATTCCGCTGCTTGTCTAATTCGACCTCTCTTTATTGTTGAGAGGTTCTAAGGCGCTTCCCTTTGCGCCTCTTCGCCTCCTTTGCGGTAAATTCTCTTCTCCAAAAATAGGCGCACCCAAACCATCCGCGTGCATCAGCGCAACTCTGCGGCGAAAAGATTTTTTGATTCGTGTCCATTCGCGCAATTCGCGGCCAGTAAAAATGGCCAGGCTCTTTGCCAAGAACCTGGCCTGCGTGTCACCGCTATTTTTTACCATTTCACTCCCTCTTACTGCTCAGGATTGCTGGCTGGCGCTGTCGGCGTCGCCGGCTCGCTGGTCGCTACCACTGGAACTGGCTCAGACTTGATTTTCACAGTCGTCATGATCCGTTCCAGTTTGTCAAAGACCTGCAGGTGGTCCACCGGCTTCGTGGTTCCCGGAGCGTCTTCCACACCCAGCGCGAACTCATAGCACGCGCCGTTTTCAAAGTGATGGTAGTAGCGCGCCTCGGTCTGGTCGGTAAAGCTTTCCGTCTTGGCAAACTCCACGCCCAGAACGTTGGTCTTCACCGGCACAATCGAGTCATCGTCCGCGTTAACCGGTGGATTGATGGAAGCGTCCGTGGTGTCCGTCGAAGGATTGACTGAGGCTTCCGCCGGCTCCGGCACAGTGGCAAACTTGCTGCACTGCTCCGCCGTCAGGCCCTTGTTCACGCTCGTCTTAAAGTAGGATGAAGCGCGCGTTCCCGGCAGCACCAGCGTGGTCAGTGTCTCGCCGCCCGGCTCGGCAAAGTTCATTGCCACCGGATCAGGCCACGCTGAGTCCTTGTTGTCCGCGTCCGGCGTCAGCATGGTGTAGGTCTTGGGATAGCGGAATGAAATCCCGTACATGCTGTTCTTGTAGGTTGCGGTTGAGGCGCGCTTGATCGTCTTTTTCTTCGCGATCACCGCTTCCACTTTCTTCTCCAGTTGGTCCACCGGCTGGCTTGTCGCCGCCACTGGGCTTGCCGTGTTCGGGCCGGACACGTTCTGGCTTGCAGGACTCGCTTCGCTCTTGTTGCTGGCTTTGGAACAGCCGTTGAAGTCGAGCACTACCATCAGCGCCAGCACCGCCGTTGCCGCTGCGGTTGCTGCGCCGCCAATCATCCGTGCCCGCCTGGTTGAACTGCTATTGACTGGAATTGCGTTGAAAGATTTCAGGTCTGCCATGGTTGTTTCACCTCCGCCGCCCTCAGGCAGCACTCTTCTCTATGGCACGGAGGCCGCCATTCGTGAATCGCTTGATTCCATGCGGGTTAGCGGTACTCGCAGATAGCGCGGCGCGTGATGCCGAAAACACAGTGTGTGCCGCGTGACACAGTTCAGGCTGAATTGTGAAATGCAAAAGCAGCTCGCGCTCCGGCCTTACTTCGCTTTCGTCCACACCACGTCTTCATTGTTTCTGCGATCAATGAGCGAGTTCACCTTGCCGTCATCGCCATGACCAAAAAGCGTCCGGCCTTCCACGCCTTTGCGAAAGAAAATATCGCTGGCTTCCGGAATCAGTTCTTCCCGCTCTCGGCCTTTGCGCTGTTCGTATAGATGGCCGTCTTCCGTGGCGATGGTTATCGTTCGTTCCGGTCCCAGCCGATACGTTCCGACGTAATCTTCGAACTTGCTTGTATCCGCCTTGCCCGGTGCCGGGTCTTCATAGTATCGATGCACCTGTGTGGCAATGATATGCCATTTGCCGCTCCGATACATCCACGTGTCAATCTCATGATAGCGGGCAGACAATTTCTGGCCGAAAATAGTCTCAGTTTCATCAAGGTCGTAGCTGAGGATCGCAGTATCGCCCACAATACGGCTTTGCGGCCGAACAATCTTAATGGTTCCTGAGTACCCTGGCGGCAGCGGCGTCACATCTTTCACGAGTGCTGCTTTGTCCATATTTCTGCCTTTTTCATCGGAGAACAAGACGTCATCGGCGTAGTATTTCTTGAATGGCGACTGGTCGCCGACGGCCACAGCATCAAAAAGCTCCTGCGTGTTCCGCACCAGCTCGCCCTGGGTGATCGTGGCTTGTTTAGTCCATCCGCCGAGGACCAAAGCAGTCCCAAGCAACACTGCCATCAATGCAGAATATTTGCGCTTCATCCGCAATCTCCTGATTACTTCTTGGGCGAACTGTTCTTCACCACTTCGCCGCCCTTCATCACAAATTGGACGTGCTCCAGTTGGGTAACGTCAACCAAGCCACCTCCTGCAACAAAGGGACGGAACGCACTCGATAGGCGCTGATGGTTTTTCGGCTGCTCCGTCCAGAGCAGCTTACGTTTTTATCATCGCTTCTAACCGATTCAATGAAACGCCCGGGCTGCTACTGCCACTATTCCTACAGTGAATCTTCCGGTGAGAAGCCCCGCTCTTTTGTGCTGCTCTGCAAAAAATTTATTGCACCCTGCGTAACTTCTGTTGTGTCTAACACCTCAGATAAGTAGCTGGCCCGGATTAAAACCGTTTTGCGCCTCTTTTACGTACGTTCACCAGAATGAGGGAGTTTTAGATGTTCCGCAGTAGAAACAAACAGAAAACTATTGAACGGGCCACCGAATACGCCAGCTGCAAAGATTTCAGGCAAATTTTCACTGAAGATATGGTCGGGCTGCACCGTCTCGCCTTTTTGCTGACTGCCGACCACGCCAAAGCCGAGCAATGCTTTGTGGCCGGCCTGGAAGATAGCATCCACGGCAACCCTGTTTTCCGGCAATGGGCGCGCGCGTGGAGCAAACGCGCCATTATTCAGAGTGCTATCAAAGCCATTGCACCCACGCCAATACGCCGCGGCGCGCTCCCGCAAGCGGCAGAAGCGCAGTGGCAGAATGGGAATGATGTTGAGAGCATTGCCGCTGTCGTTGCCTCATGGGAGCCATTTGAGCGGTTTGTATTTGTTATGGCGGTGCTGGAAGGCTATGGGCTCCGCGAGTGTGCTGCCCTTCTGGCTTGCCCTGTGCAGGATGTTATAACGGCAAAATCTTGGGCGCTGCAGTGCCTGGCGGGCCAATCGGCCGCGGAAGTTCTATCTCCAGACCGCGAGTATGTTCGCCCAAGCCAGGGCTTTGCCCGCGCCCAGGTGGCCTAAAGGCAATTCTTTTTAAGCTTCGATGAAGATCTTGGAATAACTAAGGTCAGGTTAGGCCCAGGATTGTGGAAGACTGTTTGTGTTGTGGGCGCCCGTGCACCGTCGCGTGAAAGTTAATGAACCGGACACTGCGCGACATCCTGCCTTAACTCTAACGTTGCACCGACGCCCTCAACTTCGAAAAACTTACGCGGCCGATTTTCCGCCTTATGAATTCACTCGGGGCTTGCCGTTGGCTTGCATTTCCACTTTGTTCAATGCCTCTGTGCCGAGCCGTCCAGCAATCGTGCCGGAACGTTTTTTTATGAATGTGAAATCCCGGCCGCAACAAATATCAATGTAAGCTTTCTTCTTAATGTGATTGGTGACGAAAATCACCTCTGTTTATGCCAGATAAAGCAATACGTATCCCGCGCCGGACCACACCGCGAAAACTGCTGCCGTCAGCGCCAGCCGGAATGAAAAACTATCAAGCAGACGATTATTTTTGCCGTCAAACATATAAGCTCCTGATCTTTCGAGTTTCAATTTGGGAATTGCCAGCTCTTGTGCTGTTCCTTCCTGCCAAAAGTAATCGCACCTGCCATGCCAAACGCGCCGAAGCGCGTAAACCACTGAATCTACTCAGCCGCGGGGCCATTGCCTGCTGACGCCGGATGCAGCGGGTGTTCGCTTTCGGCATCGTACTGTTCGCGAATGAACACCAGCTCCAAGCCGCATATTTACTGGCGATTTCTGTGCTGACCTTTTGCCGCCTTCACCGTCTAACCATGACAGCGCGCAGAATTGCGCCTTCATTTCTGCCTGCCTCGCACTCGGGTAGAATCAAGAGTGTTGAATCGCTCCCGCCAGTCCAGTTACGCGCCCGGTCCTCATACTTTTCAGTTTTTTCTGGACTTGCCGCAATTTCGCAAAGACCCGCTCGGGGGCTTCTTTCGTGCGGCCCTCACGTATGGCGATGTAGTTCGCTATCGCGGCGTATGGGTGACGCACCAGCTCAGTCATCCGGACCACATTCAGCAAGTCCTGCAAAGCAATTTTGCCAATTACCGCAAAGGCCGCGGTTACAGGATTCTCAAACTCTCGCTGGGTGAAGGCCTGCTTACCAGTGAAGGCGCGCTCTGGCAGCGGCAGCGCAAAATGACGCAGCCGTCATTTCAAGGCCAGCAGGTGGCATCGTTCGTCAGCACCATGGCGGAAAATACTTTGGCCATGTTGCGCCGATGGGAACCCGCTGCCAAAGACAATCAGGTCTTTGACGTGGTGCCGGACTTTATGCGGCTCACGCTGAACATCGCCTCACAGGTGCTTTTTACCACTAACCTTGAGGCCGATGCCGAATCGATTCGCCGCACGCTTGATATTGGCCGCGACTATTCCGTCGACCGAGCATGGTCGATCTTCCCTCCGCCGCTCAGCATTCCCACGCGGCGCAACCGTGAATATCGCGCTGCGCTGGCCAACATTCACGGCATCATTGACCGCATCATCGCCGGTCGCCGGAGCCAATCCCAGCGCATCTCTGACCTGCTTACCATGCTGATGGAAGCCCGCGACGAGAACGGCGCAGCCATGTCTGACAAGCAGCTGCGCGATGAAGTCATCACCCTGCTCACCGCTGGACACGAAACAACTACGTTGGCTCTGGCTTGGACCTGTTATCTGATCGGCACGCGACCGGACGTTGTGGAGCGCATGCAGGCCGAAGCGGCCTTTCTCAACGGACGCATTCCAACTTATGAAGACCTGATGAAGCTCCGATATTCACGCATGGTGCTGGAAGAAAGCATGCGTCTCTATCCGCCGGTGTGGACTCTGGCGCGCACTGCCGTGAATGAGGATGAAATTGGCGGCTATCGCATCAGCGCCGGATCGGAAATCCTGATCTTTCCCTACATCACGCAGCGCCATCCCAAATGGTGGCAGGACCCGGATGTCTTTCGACCGGAACGGTTCGCGCCGGAAAATTCCGCGGCCCGCCCGCGCTACGCCTATCTCCCATTCGGCGCCGGCCCACGCACGTGCATCGGCTTGAATTTTGCCATGACGGAACTTCTGGTCGCGCTTACGTTGATCCTGCAGCGCTTCCGCATCACGCTGGCGATTGATCCTGCGAAAGTGCATCCCGAGCCGTCGGTCACTCTGCAGCCGAAGCCGGGGATTCCGGTGCGCCTGGAAAAAGTGTAAAACCTCACCACAGATGAAGACGAATCCCAAGGATCCCAGGGAAATTCTCAACGAATCATCTATTATTTAGCCGTGCAGCTGAAATATGAAATTACCCCTCACGAATTCAGCGAAATGGCCTGGCTTCGCCATCGTTCGTCCATTCGCTGGATCATAGGTATCTGCGTCGGCATAGCAGGGCTCCTATTGGGATCTGTCATCTATATATACTCAGATCATGGTTTAGGGCTGATACTGATTGGTTTCTCCATTTTCCTGCTCCTTCTGCAATTGGTGATTCCATCCTTGGTATTCCGCCGGTTTTACCGGCGCAATATTCGCATGTTTGGTATGTGAACCGTGAATATCAGCGACCGGGGCATTGTCGCCGACCATCAGCTTGGTCACGTGGAAGCGACATGGAACATGTACGAGAAATTTCGCGAAACGCAGAACCTCTTTTTGCTTTATCAGAGCACGGACGTTGTTGGTATAGTGCCCAAACGCGTGTTTATCGATCCGGCAGATCTTCGGCAATTCAGAGACTTAATTGCCTCTAAGATCCGCCCAGCATGATGCCACTATGACGTCGCTCCGGTTTTCTCCCACTGCCATTTCGCAAACCGTTTGCGCAATTCCAGCTTGGATAACTTTCCCGTCGATGTATGCGGCAGTTCATCAAGAAATACGAAAGCATCCGGCAGTTGCCATTTAGCAAAGCGCAACGCTAAAAACTCGCGCAACTCATCGGGACTTGCCGTCGCCCCGGAGCGCAGCACTATTGCGGCCACCGGGCGCTCGTCCCACTTTGGATGCGGCACAGCAATCACGCCCGCTTCGCGCACTGCAGGATGTGCTACCAAAGCATTTTCCAGATCGACTGAACTGATCCATTCGCCTCCGGACTTGATCAGGTCCTTGGCTCGGTCAGCAATCTGCACGTATCCCTCTGCATCGATCGTGGCGATGTCACCGGTACGCAGCCAGCCGTCGGCCGTCCAGCGATCTTCCGTGCCTGGGGCGTTGAAGTAGCTGGCCGCAGTCCATGCTCCCTTCACGTGCAACTCACCCAGCGTTGTGCCGTCCCACGGAGCTTCGCCATTATCATTTACTACGCGTACCTCCATAAATGGCAGCGCCCGTCCCTGCCGGACACGCACGCGGTAACGCTCATCTTCGGTCCATTCCAGCATGTGCGATTTCAGCGTGGAGCAGACCGCCACAGGCGTCGTCTCTGTCATGCCCCAGACCTGGATCAGCGGCAGGCCGCGTGCGTCCAGCTTACGCACCAACGCTTCCGGCACCGCTGTCCCGCCCACAAAGCCGCGAAATTTCGGCGCTATCTTCCAGCGTGAGGGCTCTCTTTCCAGCGCCTCCAGAATTCCCGCCCAGACCGTAGGGACGGCCGTGGCCAGCGTGACCTGCTCTGAGCTGAACAGATCAAGGATGGACGGTGCATCAAGCTGCCGTCCGGGCATCACCAGCTTGCAACCCAGCATGATGGCCACGTGCGGCAGTCCGTGGGCATTAGCGTGGAACATCGGTGCCAGCGCCATACAAACGTCATGCAGTGAAACGCAGAAAGCGTCCGGCAGGGAAAAAGCCAGCGCATGCAGGATTAATGCGCGGTGTGAGTAGAGCACTCCCTTGGAATTGCCGGTTGTGCCGGAAGTAAAGCACATCGCGGCTGCATCGTCTTCGTCAGCGCGTGGAAATTCATAGTCACCGCTTGCTGACGCCAACAGCTCTTCATAACTTTTCGTACCGGGCGGCAAAGCCTGTTTCTGTTGACCAACAACAAACACGTGTTCCGGCTTAACCTTGTCCTTGAACTGCTCAAACAGCGGCAGGAGTACGTCATCCACAATCAGAAAACGGTCCTGCGCATGATTCACAATGAAGGCCAGCTCCTGCGGATGCAGCCGCAAATTGAGCGTGTGCACCACGCCGCCGGCGCTTGGCACCCCGAAGTAAGCTTCAAGATGCGCAGAGTGGTTCCAGCAGAGGGTAGCCACGCGATCGCCCGGCCGCAGTCCCGCGCCGTGCAATGCCTCCGCCAGCGCCTTGGTCCGGCGATAAAAATCCAGATACGTGTAACGCTGCACTCCGCCATCCGGCAGGCGCGAAACTATTTCAACATTAGGATAAGTCTTTGGGATTCGCTCCAGGATAGCTTGCAGGGTGAGCGGGTAATCCATCATGGATCCCTTCATTGCGAAAAGCCCTCCGGAACGCTGACGATTGATTCTGATACCAGCGAAACGCGCCTATACTAGCACGATTCCTGCACGCACTCTGTCACGGCTGGCTTATACTTCTCCCGGCATGAAACTCACTCGCGCTGTCTGCTTGTTATCTCTCGTCGCCTTCTGCTCAACTGCCATGCTGGCGCAAAACAGCTTTACTGTCGGCACCGCCACAGCCGGACCCGGACAAAAAGCCACCGGCACGCTGGAAATCCCTGCCGGTGTTGACGCAGCAGCGTCGATTCCCGTTGTGGTTGTTCGCGGGAGCAAGCCCGGGCCGGTGCTGGCTTTGGTTTCCGGCGCGCACGGCACGGAATATGCGTCCATCATCGCGCTGGAAAAAGTGATTCAGTTGCTCGATCCCGCGCAGGTTTCCGGTACTGTTATCATTCTGCCCCTGGTCAACATCGCATCCTTTGAGCAAAAAGTCCCGCACGTGAATCCCGTGGACGGCAAGAGCATGAACCGTTTCTATCCTGGCAAGCCGGACGGCACGCAGACAGAGCGCGTTTCTTATGCGATTACCAAACAGGTCGTCGAACGCTGCGATTATCTTGTCGATTACCACGGCGGCGATATCGATGAAAATCTTCGACCCTACGCTTACTGGCCGAAATCCGGCAATGCCAAAATGGACGCCGCCACGCATGACATGGTGCTCGCCTTTGGCCTGGACCACGTTATCGTCTGGAGTGATCGCCCTAAAGATCCAGCAGCCTCTCGCTACCTGGATAACACCGCCAACACGCGCGGCAAGCCCGCCATTGCCGTGGAAGCTGGATATTCTGGGACTGTCGAGACCGATGATGTCGCGCTGCTGGCCAACGGCACTCTCAGCCTCATGCGCTATCTAAAAATGCTGTCAGGAACGCCCGCAATGGTGGAACATCCCGTGTGGCTTGGCAAAGTTGATACTGTTGCCAGCGATCAGCCAGGAATTTTTTATCCTCTCGTGCAGCGCGGAACTTACGCTGAGGCGGGAATGAAGATTGGCTACGTCACCGATTATTTTGGCAAGACGATTTATGAAGCCCACGCGCCCGCGTCTGGAGTGGTGCTTTACATCTGCGGCGTGCCGTCGATGAAGAAAGGCGACACCGTGGCCAATATCGGCGAGATCACAGCTAATCCATAATGTCGCTTCGCTCCAAACCGCTTAGGCATCATTTTTGTTTGCCTTCGGTCTGTTGCCTTGTTATTTGCCGCTCGGCGGCCACGGGCCTCCCGGCTATTGAAGATTGAGACATACCTATTTCTCTGTGCGCTTGAATTGCCACCGCTGGATAAAATAGATACCCCAAAGGGCGGCAGCAAACGCCGCGATAAAAATCCCCGCGCTCGGGTCACCTTGAAACAAAACCCAGACGATCTTATGGTTTTCGATTTTGAATAGGCCGGCCAGAAGGCTATAAAAAGTTGCCATCCACAAAAACTTTGTATGAGCAGGCAGTGGGGTAGTACGGCTGCGGGCATAAAAATAGAAGAGCCAGAAAAATACCGCCATTGCGATGAATAATGCCCCGCGGCCCCCGAAACCGGAACCCGAACCACCCCAGACGATCCAGATGAGCTTGCCATTTTGAATGCGGAAGAGAAACAGCATCAGCGTGCTGATGACGGCCAGCCAGAAGAATGAGGTTCGCGTTTCCGTCACCAGCCGGGCGCGCTCCAGGGCCAGCTTTTCTTTTTCCGGATCAAGTGCAGCACCCAGTCTGGACGGAGCAGCCTTCAGGCTCTCCAGCGGCCCGGCAGCGGAGCGGGCTGACTTTTCAAAATCCGGGTTCTCGCGAAAAAAATCTTCCACCAGCGCGCGTGTAGCCGCGCTGGCCTCGCCGGAAAAATAGGCTGGCAACAGATCGACAATGATTTCGCGCTCTATTTTCATGGGCGCACCTCCTGGAAATTTTCTCTGGCGCGCATCAGCTTCAATCGCGCGCGATGAACTTTGACCTTTACTGTGGTTACGGGGAGATTCAGGGTCTGGGCAATTTCTTCATACGGCATTTCTTCCTGCACGCGCATCAGCAGAGCGGCGCGGTCAACTTCAGAGAGCTGGCGCAGGGCATCTATCACGGCGCTCAATTCAGCCTTGTGCTCCGTGCGTGTGGCCAGGCCCACTGCCGGATCGGGAATGGAATCTTCCAGCTCCGTGAGCCGGTTGTTGCGGCGCAGATGGTCGCGGTACAGGTTGCGGGCAATCGTAAACAGGTAGGCTTTGACCGTCGCCTCCCTGATCTTGCCGCGCGAGGTCCACGCGCGCACGAATGTCTCTGAAGTAATGTCGTCCGCCAGGGCCGCGTCGCCGCAAAGGAACAGCACAAAGCGATGCACCTGCGGCGCATAGCTTTGGTAGAGGCTATGGAAATCCATCATCGGCGGCCTTGGACGGTAATGATACGCAGAAATGCCGCAGAAGTTACGCAGCGGACTGAATCAACGGTGGCAATCAGGCAGGCAGTGGGCAAAATTCTGGCGGGTCACCGCCCGGAGAAGGCCGTCTTTTAAACGGCTCCAAAACCAAAAGCCGGACTCACGGAGAGCCCGGCCTTTGTCTATGCTATTTCCTCCCCCAGGAAACAGCAGCAGCAATCCACTACCAGAGAGGTTTCCCTGACTGGTCGCGGAAGTTGTATGTATCGTTCCCAATTGCTACGGACTTCGCTATCAGCGCGCTCTTGCCCTCAAACGTAATTTTGGAGCCAATCACCGTTACGTTGTCGCCCTTGCGGAACTTGATTTCATATTGCTTCATGAATGAGGCAGGAGCCAGATGGACCTCAATGCTTGAGGTCTCATTCTTTACCGTGATGTGCGAACCCACGGTGCCGGTCACGGGACACTCAAAATCTTTTGTCTCAACCACCCAGCCACGCATAGTCTGCTCGCTGGTTGGCGCGTAGGTATAACTCACATGCGTCGGCGAGTTTTTTTCCTGGGAAACAAGAGTAATTACCGCCCCTGACAGAAGCAGCGCGAATATCCCTAAGACGACTCTGGTGAATTTCATCGCAACCTCCACGAAGCATAAGTATCCGTGAAGGTGGGTTTTTCAGCTGTGACCGCTGTCACACGACCTGAAATTCTTTGTGTTTTATTGCCAGCGGCTTTCGCTTTACCAGCCCCCGCCGCCACCGCCGCCACCACCTCCGCCGGACGAACCGCCCCCTCCCGAACCCGAAGATGATCCTGGAGCAGTGGAAGACGAAGAGATCGCGCTGGAAAATGAACTGCTAAAGCTCGAGGTAAAAGCCGTCGCGGAAAATGATCCAAAGGACGCGCCGGAATACCACGAAGGCGAATAAGCCGTACCTCCTCCCGTGCCGCCGGCAGTAGCGGCCTGCGCCAGCGCCTGGGAGAATTGCTGGGCCCATGCGTGCTCCACTCCCATGGCAAAAGCGTAGGGAAGGAAGCGTTCAAAGAGCTGAGGCGTCTTATCGGGTCGCGCGATGGTTTGCAGGCGATCGCTATCCACAGCCGTCAGGAACATTTTGAAGCCTTCCACGCGGTCCATGAGGGCGCGTCCGGCGAGTGTGGGCGCTTTCAATAGATGGTGAAAAAGCACGTTGATCCCGATGGCGGCGGCAATCAAACCAGAGGCAGCCACACCGCAGGACCATATCAGCATACCCAGCCCAAGGCATTCCCCAATGACAAAGGGGATACTAAAAAGAGTAATAAACCCGGCCTGTCCAAATCCCAGCACGCCTTCAGCCCTTGCACTCTTCCACGCGCGAATCACGCTGCTGACGAGCGCATAAACGCCAAAGCTCCATCCCGTAAGCCAGACTGACATGAAGAGCGCTACGGGTAGGCGCGAATCACCGCCCAGCAAAATCATGGTCACAATCGTAAGCAGTGACAGGATAATCCCGGGCCAGAGATAGCGCGCGTTGGTGCGAAAACTGGTCGTCTCTATGTTGGCGTGGAGATTTGTTTCCAGTCCTTTCCGCGCACGCAACAGCACTTCATGGTTCTTGTTCTCCAGCACCAAAGGACTACCATTTTCAAACAAAGTCCATGCCAGATTCTTTTCGTCCCCAGAAAGCCTGCTGTCTTTGGCTGTGGCGTTCTTTCGGCGTACCAGCTTGTAGGTCTTGGATTCATCTTGCTCAATCGTCAGACAGCCCTTGGCAGCCAGGCCCATGATTGCGGACGTAAACCCTTTTTCGTCACCGCCCATGCGCTCCAGAAAACGTATGGCGGCGGGGGACATGTTGTCCGGCGGCTCGTAAAGCGGAACAATCGTCCCACTCGCAGGGTCCCTGCCCACCATGCTCCAGATCATCACGTAATACAGAAGGACAACGATCAAGCCAGCGAGTCCGACGAAGGTTGATTTGTTGTCAGAGATGAACCATGCGCGCTTCTGTTCCGCCGTGGGCTCGGCGATCAGGCCTTTGGGCCAGCTCACCGCAATCGTAAGCCCTTGCTGGGGTGCAAGATTTTCTGCGCGAAAGGTGGGATTGCCGTCCTCATCCTTCTGCGCCGTGGCATGGCCCTTATCGCCTTGATACCCCGAATAACCGCTCAGGTCTGTTACCTGGCTCCGTACATTTGGCGGCAGCAATACCGTGGCTGTGGCCACGTCAATGGGAAACTTCCACGCGTTGCCGGTTACGTTCCAATAAAGTTCATCATGGTCGCGGAAGAAACCAAGCTGGCGATTGGTGCGGTAAGAAAACTGGTACGTGTGGTCGCCGGCCGGCAGGTCATAGCTGGAACTGCCAAAGTAAACTCGAATGCCGTTGCTCAAATTCTCAGTGTGGTAGGGCTCTGAATTGCCGTCACGGCGCACGCTGACCACATAAAAAAGGACGGAATAGCCGTTGCCGGCGCGGTCCTTGTAGCGCGTTGGAAAATCGCGATAGATACCGTGAACGATATCGACGCCGGCAGACTCAACCGCAATGGTTTCAACCACCTGCATGCTGCCATCGGGATTCACGGTAATGCGGGAGTCAAACGAGCGGATTCCCTCGGTCTGGGCGGCAGCCGGAACGGCCGCCAGCAAGACCAGCAGACAGAGTTTAAGGGTGTTCTTCATGGAATTCAGTGATTGACTATATCGCTGCTTCTAATCGGCGGGAAGAACAAATTTGTCTGGCTCAGAACTCCCGTAACGGCGAAGCCTGCTCCCTGTCCGCCCGTCTGGCAAGATTTCCGCGCGATAGCAATTCCCAAGGGATGTGACAGTCCGCCATGAGGGGCATAGCGGCGATCTGTCTGGTGTGGATAAAACCATCTGCTTACATGGCTAGTGAATAACCGTTAGCTGTTTATTGTTGAATGTTCATGGTTGCATAAGCCATTCAAGAAAATATAAGCCATTTGCAATATAGGTTGAGTTGTAGTTTGGCTAGATTTTTTTATTTAAACTATCCGGATTGATATAGAATGAAATCGCTTTTTCCACAGCTATTAAACTTCACACCTCCTTGAAAAACTAGCCAACCGGCTTTAGTTGAGGGATAGTTATGAGATCAAGAAGAATTGCTGTTTTAGTCTTCCTGGCGGCATTATTTGCTGCTCAAACAGTATTTGCCCAGTCACAATTCAAGCTTCGGGAAGTAGTGCAAACAGGAACCAATGCGCCGGTCCCGCAGCAGCTAAGTTTTGTTTCCAGTTTTTCATTCAATTCCCAGGGACAAAGTGCTTTCATCGGCGATGGCGGTCTCTTTTTGAGTTCGGGTGGCAACAACACCATCGTGGCGGCTTTTGGCGACATTGCTCCCGGAGGCGGTAGCTTCATCTCCGTCAGCGCGCCCTCGATCAACCTCGCGGGACAGATTGTGTTCCGTGGAGAAGTCAGTTCACCAAGTTCATCAGGCTTGTTCCTGTTCTCCGGCGGGAAAGTCACCCAGCTCATTGCCGACGGCGCTTTGGCGGCCAGCGGCGATGTTGTTTTTCCGGACACTCCGTCAATCAATGACGGGGGCGCGGTAGCGTTCGTAAGCTTCATCGGCAACGGGTTGTTTCTCTCGTCCAACGCTTCCATCAGCAAGCTGGCTGGGCCTGGAGATCCTGCTCCTGGCGGCGGCACATTCTCTAGTTTCTCTTCACCATCTATCAACCATGCCGGCCAGGTAGTTTTCACTGCCTCTCTATCGACGGGCAGTCAGGGGATTTTTTTAGCTTCAGCGGGAACAATCACCAAAATTATTACCGAGGGCGATGTCTTCCCGGATGGCGGTGTGTTCTTCTTTGCTTTGGGCGATCCTTCCATTAATGATGCCGGGGACGTTGCTTTTTCCGGTCTGGCCAACGGGCCCAGTGCTGACTCTGGGCTTTATTTGTATAGCGGTGGCCATCTGAGCGTAGTTGTCCCGGCATTTACTTCGATCGCATCTCTGGGCGGTGACTTGTTGTTGCCACAGTCTGCATCCCTAAACAACACAGGCCAGATCGCTTTCATCAGCCAGAAAATAGGTTCGCCGGGTTTTGGACTTTCTGTTTTTGTCTTCTCCGCCGGAGATGTCACTCAAACCATGACGCCGGGTCAAAGCTCGCCCGATGGCGACACCTTTAGCGGTGCCTTCAGCGCACAAGTCAACAATGTGGGCCAAGTAGGATTTATTTCGCGTCTGATCGAGCACAATGATGCTTTTTTCCTCTCCTCCGGCGGCACGACGATCCGGATTGCCGGGCAGGGTGACACGGTTGCGCGCCAGCCGAAATTTGAGTTCCCGTTCGCTTTCGGTTTAAGCAATCAGGAACAAGCGCTTGTTTTTGATTCAACGTTCCCCGGGGGCACGGGCTTGTTTTCTGCCTCCCCAGGTTCGGTGACTTTGAACGCGCATGTGGGCCAGTCCGTAGGCAGTGACGGCGTGATCCAGGGCTTCTTTGAAAACTTTGCCATGAATGGTCAGGGCCAGGTGGTATTCAACTCGGATCTTTCAGGCGGCGTATCCAGCATCATTGTCAGTTCATCCGGTGCGCTGACCCAGTTAGTGCGGGCGTCATTTAACGGAAATGGGTCGCCCGCTCCCGGAGGTGGAACCTTTTTCGGTGTGCGTGAGTCTTCGATCAGCAACCTGGGGCATGTGGCTTTCTCCGGATTTGCCAGCTTCAACAGCGGCATTTACCTCTCCGCCAACGGACAGTTGAGCCTGGCCATTGACGGGAATACACCCCTTCCAGGAGGTGGAGGGCCGTTTGGGACCATCTCTCTGAACGCAATCAATGACCTGGACCAAATTGCGTTTCTGGCCCAGTCATTTCCCAATCCCAACGGAATGTATGTGCTGACGAACGGACAATTCACTACGATCGCTCGCGATGGCGATGCGGCCCCAGGCGGAGGAGCCTTCAGCCTGGGGTTTCCTGATCCGCGCTTCGGACCGGCCATCAGTAATAATGGCGACGTGGCTTTCGCCGCCGACCTTTCCACTGGAGGTCGTGGTGTGTTCTTGTTCTCTAACGGAACTCTCACCAGGATTGCCGGGCCCGGCGATCCTTCGCCGGACGGCTCAACCTTTTTCTTTGTTGATGCTCCCACTATCAACGCCTCAGGGCAAGTTGCCTTTTCGGGCGAAACCCTAAATGGGTTCGGCGTGTTTCTTTATTCGAACGGCAAGGTCGTCACAGTGGCGAAACCGGGGGACCGCATCCCGCCTCGCAATTCTTTAACTTTCGCCGACCTGCCTCAGGTCAATGATGGTGGAGAGGTCGCATTTGGAGCGGGCATGGCTACCGGAGAGGTTGCCGTTTTTATCGCCAGACCAAAAACGGACGACCCGGAGGATGTGGAGATTGTGTCCGGACCGGCCGATCCTTCAACACCACATTCGCGTGCTCTGCTGAAAGCGAAACATCCAAGAAATTTTGTTTTGGAGAAATCGCCGAACGATCGCTCGAAGTAATCTCTTCCATAGAGATAAGGTATAAGAGGCCAGCCTCTCCGGGGCTGGCCGTTTCCTGCAACCGCTAACAGGCATTGCCAAAGATCCGCAGTGCGCTTGCGGCTCAGAACTCCCGTACCGGCGCAGCCTGATCATGGCCTACCCGCCCGGCAACTATCTCTGCGCGATAATAGTTTTCTCCGCGCATGGGACAGCCGGCCATTCGTCGCAGCATTGCCATCTGTCCGGTGTGCGTAAGCGCGTCCGCAACGGGACCTTGAAAGAGTTTCTCCGGCGATGCAGCAAGCGGAGCGTCTGACGCCAGGTAGCGGTCGAAGGCCTCCAGAGCTTTGAAAAATCTCTTTATTTCCTGCGGCCACGGTAGCGGATCGGAATCATGCCATGCCTGCTTGCCTTGCGCAATGGAGAGCGCCCAGTCAAAAAGATCGCCCATGTGGGCCAGTATATGGACGGGAGTACGGCCCTTTTCTCCCGTATTGAACGTGGCAAAGCTTTCCGGCGCATCGCGCAGCGTCTTTCCCGCGCGGTAGGCCAGCGTTGCCAGGGTGTGCCGCAGAAGTTGCCGCCCGGACTCATTTGCTGCTTGAGATGTCGCCGCCATGGTCGCTCCTCATGTGGAATACTTGGATCAGCAAGTGATCTTTTCTGAAATAGATGGCGTAGGTCAAGCGGCGGGCACAATATTTCTGCGGGCGTCATGCTGACGATTACAAAGCGATGGTGAAATCTTCTTCTTCGTCGTTCTCTGGCAGGGCGTAGAGCGCAACCTTGAATGGCGCAAGTGTGATATCTGGCGCGCTGCGTACCAGTTCAAAGTAGACTGAGTCTTCACACTTGATGCACTTGGGAAATAACTGGTCGCGCAGGAGTGTAACTTCATGCGCCAGCCGATGGTTCCGGTGATAGACGCGGTAAATGCCGCTTTCCAGTATTTTGTCACCGCAGCGGAATTGCTTTGCGCTTTTCAATAAATTTTCCTGCGATTTGAGCAGACGCAATTTCCGCTTACCGTTCCTCATTGTGGGACCCGAACCAACCGCAAATTGGATGCTGCTGGTGGGCAGTTAAGTTGTGTAAATTCTTGCAGCTATTGCAGGTGCAAAATGGAACGCAGCCAAATTGCCTGTTTTCAACCAGTTACTCTCAATACAACTCAGCAGCTCTGATGCATCATCAAAATTTCCGAAAATGATTGTGAAGGAGCCAGGAAATTAGTTGATGAACGAACCAAAACGTGAAACACCGAACGTCCCCGTTCAGGCCGCCCAGGGCCCCGCGGCGAAAGCCCAAAAGGTGCGCAGTTCGCGTTATGAATGGGAAAGCAAGAGCAACAATGAAAATGAGAAGGCCGCCGGGGTATCCGGCGCGTCGCGCAGATCGCTCCTTGACTCTGCCAAAGCTATATTGAGGAAGTTCTTTTCAGGAAACCGCGGATTTTTCGATAATGACGATGACGCCAGCCCCAGCGCGGCTTAATCACCTAGTGTAGAAACCTCTTCAGCATTACCGTCCGATCAATATCAAGCCAGGCTTTCCAGCTTTGCTCGGAAACGCCTGGATATTTTTGCCGGCCGAAAGCGATCCACGCATTTCGGTAGCGGCGCCACTCGTCTTCGCTTTTTTGGACGCTTTGCCGCGTCACCGTTCCCCATTGCGTAACGTCGCCCGTTTGCGTGCGCTGGTAGGTAGCGTTTTCGTCGGCTTCAGCGCGTTGAAATTCTTCGGTTGTATATTTGGGTAGCTCGCCGCCTTCAAGCGCTTGCAGGGAAGAGAGCAGATTATTTTTGAAGAATATTTCTTCCTGGATTTCAAAGGTTCCTTCCAGATTCACGCCGTTCTTCGCCTGGACCTCATAGAACCTGTTGGCTTCCTCCATGAAAGTGTGGAAGGCCTTTTTCTCCGCCGGTTTCCATCCGGCAATGAGATCGTTGAATTTCTGGTCGCGTTCGATCTTGTCAAAACGCTCACTCAGGATCGCGCATTGTTCGTACATTTCGCGGCCGCTGCTGTGGTCGCACACGCTGAAGTTCTTGCCGGTCCAGTTTTGCTTCTTCAGGCGGTCCAGCTGGTATACGCGGCCGGCATCATCTCCCGGCGCTCCGCCGATCGAGCACGCCAGCTTGATGGCGGCGTCAAAATTACGCGTCGCGCCATTGCCGTTGGCATAGATCATCATCAGGATGGCTTTTCCCCCAATCGGCGTTTTGGCGTTGCGATCCATCTCTGCATACGCGCACTTCCGCGCTTTCACCGGATCGGCGGGCTGTCCAAAACCAAAATAAAGGTCGGCAGAGACACACGTTGCCAGGGCCTTTTCCTCGGCTGGTGTCGGACGGTCAGCCGAGGGAAGCTCAACGTCCTTAACAGAAGCGCACATCTTTAAGGCGCCAGGATCGCTGATGGTGCTTTGGGAAAAAGCTGGACAAAAACCGGCCAGCAGGAAAATTGAAAGAAGAGATATGGAAGGACGCATTGTTCACATTTTGCTTGATCGGCCGCGACAGCGCAAATGATTTGCTGTCGCTATCCGGTTGCGCAGATTACCCTTGGAGTATGCCGGGAGGCACTGCTCCAGAAATTGGGCATGTGCTAATCTTCTCGCGGAGTCTGCTTGCGCGCCGCCTTTGAAAAAGCACCGCCGGAAGTCCAGGAAATTCTGGGCAAGCCCATACGCGATCTGGGGCTGAAGCTGGAAGGATCGCCGCTGGAGCGCTTTGTGCAGCAGCTCTATCTCGAACTCGAGCGCAAGGGGCTGAAAAAATTCCGCCCGGCATGCTATCTCACCGATGAGTGGGGCTGCCCCTCGGGCGAACCCATCATTGGGATTCCTTTCTACCTGGCCGATCCCAAGCTGGCGCGCCTGGAAAAAGAAATGAATGACCTGGAAGATTCCCGCCAGATCATGATGTACCTGCGCCATGAGGCCGGGCACGCCATCAACTACGCTTACGCGCTGCACAAGACTCCCGAGTGGAAACATTTGTTTGGCCCATATCGCAAGCCCTATCGAGACGCCTACCGGCCGATTCCATTTTCCCGCAGCTTTGTCCGCCACATGGAAGGCTGGTACGCGCAGAAACATCCCGATGAAGATTTTGCCGAAACCTTTGCCGTGTGGCTCACGCCCGGCTCACGCTGGCGGCAAAAATATAAAGGCTGGCCTGCGCTGGAAAAGCTGCGCTATGTGGACCGCACTTTCAGAAAGCTTGGCAGCCTTGATCCCGTGCGTCCCCGCGGACGAACCGATATCACTGTAGAAGAAATGGATACCACGGTCGGAGATTTCTATGAAGCAGTGTTGAGCGAGCAGCCATCGCCGGGCGATCTGCCGCTGGATACCGATCTTCAAGACATTTTCAACGCCGGTCGCAGGCGGAAGAAGGGTGTGCGTCCCGCAGCAGACCTGCTGCGAGAGAACCATAAATCTCTGGTGGATAAGCTTACGTACTGGAGCGGCGTGCCGCGATCGCTGATTAAGAAGCTGGTGGAGTCCATTGAAACGCGCGTGGCTGAAATGGACCTGCGTGTCAATATAAAGCAGGAAAGAGAGTGCCTCACGGAGCTGACGGTTTACGCAACGGCATTGGCCATGAATTACGTGACGCGAGGAAAATTTGTTCAGACATAATACCGGCAAGGATTGCAAGATTGATATGCAAGGCAAACAATCTGTATGGGAAGCAATATGGACAGTAAATTGAAAATCACGGTGCTTTACGAAAGCTGGGGAGACGAAGAAGAAGAAATAACTCCAGAGCCGGAAAAAAAGAAGCGCGGCGCCAAGAAGCGGCGCAAGAAGAGAGAGAAGCACGACCGCGAAGAGATTTTTGAAGCTCTGGAAAAGCTGGGCCACGAACCCAGCTACATGATGCTGGATGGAGAAGATAAATCCCTACTGGCGCTGGCCCGCCAGGAAACCGACCTCTTCTTCAATCTGGTGGAATCCTACGCCGGGGATGACACCATGGAAATGCACGTGGCGGCGTTTCTGGATTTGCTGGGCCGTCCTTACACGGGCGCGGGCCCGCAGGGGCTTTATCTGGCGCAGGACAAGAGCCTGGCCAAAAAACTATTTCAGTTTTACAACATCCGCACGCCGTACTTTGCCACCTGCTATCAGGGCAAACTGGACCACTCACAGGAAATTTCTTTCCCCTTGATTGTGAAACCAGAGTCCGAAGACGGATCGCTTGGCATCGACCAGGGCTCAGTCGTGGGAAGCGTGAAGGAATTGATGGAGCGCATTCATTATGTCCAGGAAGAATTCAAGTCGCCCGCGCTGATTGAAGAATATATTGAAGGCCGTGAGATTTACGCTGGCATACTGGGCAACCAGAATCCTGAAGTGCTGCCGCTCGTGGAGCTTGACCTCTCAAAACTCCCGGAGGGCATGCCCAAGGTCGCCGGCATGGAAGTAAAGTGGGAGAAAGACAGCGAAGCCTACAAGCTCACCAAGTCCGCGCCGGTAGAAGACCTGGACGAAGATACCCAGGAGCTACTTTCATCCACAGCTCTCACCGCGTATCGCATTCTCAAGCTGCGCGATTATGGCCGCATTGACATGCGGCTCACGGACAAAGGAAAAGTCTATGTGATTGAGGCCAATCCCAATCCGTGGCTTTCCAGCAACTCAGAGTTTTTTATGGCGGCAAAAAAATCCGGACGCTCCTATGCGGACATGATCGCAGAAATCATCGAGTTTGCGCGCACAGACCGGCGCAAGCGCGACAAGCTGCACATGAACGGCTAGAGAGCGTCGCCGTTATTTCAGTTCGTTATTGATCAGGTTGGCCAGGCGCTCACCTGCAAGCTCTATTCTTTCATCCGCGATCTTCTTCGCCTTCTCCTTGTATTCCTGCGTGAGAGTAAAAGGTCCATCACCCGTGCCGATGGGGCCCGAATAAGCGGTGGTCTCTGCAATATCAAAGCTTTCCTTGATCCAGTCAGAAGCATCGACTTTCTGCGCCAGCAGCGAATCGGCGGCCGTCAGCGTCTTGCCATAAGTAATTACATCGGCCACATTCGAGCTATCGCCCGGCAATCCGTCCCACAAGGCATGCAGTTCTTTGCTGGGGTCAGAAAGTTTAACGTTGTTGCCGCCGTTATCGCCATGGAGATCAGTCGCGCCAACTCGCGTAGATGAATGCAACGGCTGGTGAACGTCGCCCACCAAATGCAGCAACCACACCAGATCGTAAGACTTGATTTTGTCAGAAGCGCTGGATGTCAGAGCTTGGCGGAAGATGGCAATTTCGGTTTCCGCGTTCGGTGAAGGAATGGCTGGGAGCCGTGTAGTTCCGTCCTGACTAAAAGGCGTATCAATAAAGTGCCAATACTTGTGCCGGGCCAGATCTCCGTATCCTGTGTTTTGCCACGCTGTAGGTCCTGCAGGAGGGATGTTGCCGCCGCCTGGACCATCGTCGTTGTAGCCTGAGTTCTTGTCCTTTATCTGGTCAGGCCATGTGGCCGCGATCATGAAATACATCAGGTCCTGCTGGTCTGCCGGTGTGCCTGCGGGAATCATCGCCTTCCACTTCGTCTTGTAATAAGGGTTCTTCTTGAGAAGCTGCGCGACACGTGTCCTTTTTTCCGGCGTAAGCTTCTGGTACGCCACATAGGCCACGGCCATGTGGCCAAATCCAAACCATGCCTGTGAAGTTGAGCTGAAAAGAACAAGGCACAGCGTAACGGCGACGAGTGGACGCAACTTTGACATAAACAACTCCTTAGAGGGTGCGCCGGTTGGACGCAGCAGATTTCTTGGTTTGTCCTATTCTCTTAGTGACCGGACATCCTCCAGTGTTTCAAGGAATATAGATTTTGATCAGTGCCCGGAAAGGTTCAGCAGCTCAAATGGAGTATCGGGGACTTCTTCAAAGACGAGGATTTTGGATCTAGGATCATCATCGCGCAGTTTTCGCAATGCAAAACGGGCGGCCAGCAGTGCCAGCACAAGTCCCCACAGATACCAGACGCTCTTGACCAGCAATGCATGCTCCAGGCTGGGCAGTATGGAAGAGAACACCCACAAGCCAAGGACATAGAACAACACAATCACGGTGGCATTCTGGCTCCAGGCCGGGTAAGCACAGGCAAAAGGAATTTTTGCGAAGCGGCGTAGCAGAATGTCCGCAAGCAGGTAACATCCAGCAATCAACACCGCGGTCAGCGCACTTCCTGCTGCCCAGCCCCAGTAATACACATCCAGCGGCAGGCAGACCAAAAGAATCCAGGGCAGCACAAAAGTCAGAATAACTTTTCTGGCTGCGTCGGCAGGCGCGCGTTGTTCATTGTCCAGAATCACGCGATGCACCCAGTTGGCCCGCAGTTCCGCCGGCAGATCAAACACGAAGCGCAGTCCGCAAATCAAAAAATACGCCAGGATAAACGGCACTGAAATTATCGCCGCGCTTGGCGCTGCGCCCGGTTCTTGATTCACGGCGGAAAGCAGCGTTTGCGAAGCGATCACAATGCCCAGGCCGGCAAACCCGCCGAAAATCAGGGAATGACGGTCATTCCGCAAAAGCGTCTTCATGGCAAAGCGATAAGTGGCGCGCTCGTAAGCCGACCGCAAAACAACCAGATCCATCAGCCGCATGGGAAATAGAATTCGCGGAGCGCGGCTTCTTAGCGTGGTGTCCAGCGTTTCCGGAACGCGTATGAAGTAGCGGTAATAACTCAGCACATATACCAGCGGCGCTAGAACAGCCACGGCAATTACGGCCCAAAGGCCAATCGTTCCCATCTGCGCCATTGCGGCATCGGCCTTGCCCAAAATCATGCGCGACAAGCCAAGAAACCAGACTGGAGGAAGCCATCGCAAAAAAGAAGAAGCACCTGGGTGAAGCGCGCTAAGCAAAGGTGCAACGGCAAACGTCGAACACAACAGGCCCAGCAGCAGAATCACTATGGACACTCGGACGTAAATGGAAATCCGGCGAAAGATGCTGTCCGGCAGCAGCACCATCAGGGTGCCAATCAGGGCGAACAAGGCAAATGACACAAACAGGCTGGCAAGCAGCACACCGGCAAAATGCGCGCGAGCGAACTGTACATACGCGGCGAACTTTGGCTCTTCCATCGTGACTACCATCGGGAAAAACAATGATGAGACGGCATTCACATCCACGGCAAAAGCAATGGCGATTAAAACAATGGCGGTAACGTTGGCCAGAAATATTCGGCGAGTGGCGATCGGCAGCGGCGCAAGATTCATGTAATCCCGGCGGTCAGGGAAGATGCTGTCCCATTTGAGGACTGTCACAATGCCGGTGATGGCCATGGAAAACGTGAGAAAGAAATACTGGTCGGGTATGGAAGTGGCATAAGGATCAAAGTTGTGATTGCCGCGAAGAAAGCGCAGCAAGCCCGAGTACTTATCCAGCAGCATGATGGAAATGAAAGCGCCAGGAGCGGCCAGCAGCGCCAGCACCGTCCCAGCCCCGAGCTCAAGCCCGCCCTCTCCGTCGCCGGAAAAGAGCTTCATGCCAAAGTGCGCCACCAGCCGCCAGAACGGGCGCTCCAGCAGGTGTGTCCAGCGCTTGTGGATGGTTTCGCGCGCGATGGTGATCACGGCGCGGCCATCACTTCTACAATGTCATGCGCAATCTGCTCCGCATCCTGCTCTTTGACCAGATGAGAGAAGGAGTCTTCCAGCGTGGCAAGTCCGGTCATTCTGCTCACCTCGCTGACTGATCCATGCGCCGCAACTTTTCCTTTACTCAGGATCAGCAGGTGGGAACAAAGTTTTTCCACCACCTCAAGCACGTGCGAGCAATACAAAATGATCTTGCCCTGCTCACTGAGCGACTTCACTACTTTTCTGAAGATCATGGCTGAAGTCACGTCCAGGCCGGAAAGCGGCTCATCGAAAACCAGGATTTCAGGATCGTGCATCAGGGCGGCAATCAAGAGAATGCGTTGCCGCATGCCTTTGGAATACGAAGCGATGGTGGCGTGGCGAAATGGAAACAGCAGAAACAGTTCCAGCAGCGCATCGGCGCGTTTGCGGAGCTGCTTTTGGTCCATCCCGCGCAATATCCCCACAAACTCCAGGTATTCCCATCCCGTCATGTAGGGATAAAGCAGCGCTTCCTCAGGCACGTAGCCCAGCACCTTCTTGTAGCCCGGCAGATCATCTTTGATGTCGTTGCCGTGGAACAGGACTTTGCCTCGGGTGGGCTCCATCAGGCCGGTAATCATCTTTACCGTAGTACTTTTGCCGGAGCCATTAGGTCCCAGGTAGCCCAGAATTTCTCCCGGGCGGACGGTAAAATTCACCTGACTTACGGCGGGAAGGCTGGCGTAACACTTTGTGAGACCGATTGCTTCAAGCATAAGGTCGCCTCATCAACGCCATTTCAGGAAAGACACCGCGGGGCGCTTGCGGGTTCCCGAGAATGGCGACAAATATTCCTGTCCGGGGCCGAAGGTATTCCGGTAAAATCAGGGTGTAAGGCGTGCTATACGAGAATACTACATATAAAGAATACTACATAGGGTTGCATTCGGAACATGGAAACTGCGGCAAGAATTTCCCACACGTCGGCGCTGATCCTGCAAACCATCCGGTCAGGCTATGTTTACGGTTTTGACATTATGGACGTCACCGGCCTGCCCAGCGGCACCATCTACCCCGCGTTGCGCCGCCTGGAAAAGGAATCGCTGATAAGCGGCGATTGGGAAGACAGCAAAATTGCGCTGCGCCAGGACCGTCCGCCCCGCCGCTATTACAAACTTACGCGCCAGGGCAAAGACGCGCTCATCAATGCCGTGGAGCGTTATCCGCTACTGGCTAAGCTGGCCCCGGAAGAGAAGGTAACGCGCCGATAGCGAAGGAAATGTTGTGCAGCCCAATCCTCAAATCCGACTCCTGATCTGGCAATGTAAGTTTCTGCTGCGCAGCGCAAGTTTGCTGGTTCCCAAAGCGCAGCGCGCCGCCTGGTACCAGGAGTGGTATGGCGAGATATGGCACTGGCTTCACTTTTTGGCAGAGTCCGGCCGGCTGAATTCGCATACGACCATGGAACTGACCCGGCACTGCTGGGGCGCGTTCCCTGATGCGGCGTTCCATCGCTTTGATCACAAGAAAGTCACACGCGTGCTGGACGAAGAGCCGCGCTCCGCACGTTTTTGCCTGAGTGCAATCCTGATCGCCGTTCTTGGCTTGATCTTAGTCACGGGTTTTGCGCCCACTATTCGGGCAGGATTCAAGCCCCTTCCGTTCCCTCAGCCGGACCGTTTGGCGTACCTTTCCTTGCACGCAAGTTTTACTAAATACGACGAACAAAATTTGTTTCGTGAAGCCGCGAAATGGGCGGAGAGCAGCAAAACCGCAGAAATGGTTGCCGCGTACTCCTGGCACCCCGTCTCTCTCAGGTTCGGGCACGATCAGATCAATGATTTCAGCGCTCGCGTTTCGCCAAACTTCTTTGACCTGTTGGGCAACAACGCCGCAAGGGGCCGGCTCTTTACCCCGGCAGATGAAACCACATGTGCGGGCTGCGTGGTGATTAGCCATCGCTTGTGGGAAGCGCAACTCAATTCAGATCGCAACATCGTAGGCAAGACGATTTCCGTGGACGACCGCCCGGGCATCGTGATCGGCGTGCTTCCCGAGAGTTTTGTATTTACCTTTCCTGAAGTGTCTGTCTGGATGCTGCCGAGCTGGGGCAAAGCCACCAACAATTTCGCTGATCGGACCGGCGCAGTCCTGCGCATGGGGCCTCATGTGTCTCTTTCTGAAGCCCAACAGGAGTTTCGGCGGTTCGCCCAGATCAACGAATATTCAAAACCGCAGCTTGAATCATTTGTTTCGCGCGCACGGCAGGGCGTGAAGCTTTATTTGTTTTTCACGGTGCTGTCATTGTTCGGCGGAATCGCGCTGGGCAGCAGCCGATTGGGTGGCGCCAAGACGCGCAAGCTCAAACTGAGCTGGTGGCACACGCTCCGGTGGTGGGGATTCTTCTCTCTCAAAACATTGCTGCTGCTTGCACTTTGCTTTGTGGGTTCGCTGGAGCTTACGGGACGCGCTTCGATCATACTCACAGGATCGGTTCATCCTCTGGTCGGACCATTTGCCACGTGGCTTTTTCTCGTCACAGCGATGGTGGCACTTTCCTGGTCATTGCACGATCAAGGCCGCCGTTGCCGACTCTGCCTGCGGCGGCTCGGCAATGAAGCGTCCGTGGGGACGCCAAGTTACCTGCTGCTGGATTGGTGGGGAACGGAGCTTGTCTGCTCCGATGGTCACGGCCTGCTCCACGTTCCGGAGATGAAATCCAGTTGGCAGGAATTTGACCAGTGGGTTTCACTCGACGAATCATGGAAGCCGCTGTTCGAGCATGAAGAGCCGGTGCATACTCCGTAACCGTACGCTACTGAACGCTACCGCCGTTTCCTGGGCCATCGTCATCGTCGCTGGTCATGCCGGCAAAAGGATCGTCATCGTCACTGGCAGGGCCGGGTTTCTTTTTCGCTGACGCCTGATCGCCTGAAGTCTTGTCTTTCTCTTGTTCTTGCTTGTGCTCCTCGCGCATCTGTTTCAGCTTTTCTTTTTGTTCCGGCGTCAGGACGCTAAACATCTGCTTATGCGACTCTTTGCGCAGCTCTTGCATCCTGGCTTTTTTCTGATCGTCGGTCAGTGAGCTGTCCTGGCGGATAGTCATGCCCTGTTTCCGCATGTCCCGGCCGATCTGCTGAAACTGCGTTTTTTGCGCTTCAGTGAGGTTGAGCTTCTCGGCCAGCATGGCCATGTGCTGGCGCTGGCGTTGCGCGGCGGCGCGGCGCCCCTGCCATCTCTGGCCTCCGGTTTGGCTGCCACTTTGCGGCTGGCTGCTCTGGTCTTTGCCCTGTTCCTGTGCCTGCATCCCGAGCGGTATGAACATCAGCGACGTAAGTGCCGCAATTGCAATACGATGACAAAACCGTTGCATGGTCTTTCCTCCCGCCTCATACTAACCCGCAGGGGTAGGTGAAGTTCTTTTCGACCACCCGAAGGTAACTTTTGCGTTTATTTCGGGTTTGCTACGGTTGTGTGATAGCGGGAGGAAGTTGGCGATGAAGAAATATCTGATTTCGGTGGCGCTCAGTCTTGCAGCGACCTTCCTTTTCGCTCAGGAACATGATCACAGCCAGGGCCAGCAAGCACCCGTCGGACAAAGCGAATTAAATGCCACTACAGAAGCCATGGGACGCGGCCACAACCATGAAGAACACCAGCACATGGCCGCACATATGTACATGACTGAGTTAAGGCCTGCCCACGCGGGCGACGCAGCCAAGGCACAACAAGTTGTGGAGCAGGCGCGCCCGGCACTGGAGAAATATCGCGACTACAAAGTGGCGCTTGCAGAAGGCTTCAGAATTTTCCTGCCCAACGTCCCGCAGAAGATGTACCACTTTACTAATTATGAAAATGCCATTGGTGAAGCTTTCCGCTTTGATCCCACGAAGCCAACATCTCTTTTGTATGAAAAGCACGGAGACGATTACAAGCTGATCGGCGCCATGTACACCGCCCCGGTCCGCTTCAGTGAGCAGCAACTTGACGAGCGGATTCCGCTCAGCATGACGCAATGGCACCAGCACGTGAATTTGTGCAAGCCGCCCAAAGGCCGCGAAATTGAGGCGTTGCGCAAAGATGCCAGATTCGGATTGAATGGCTCCATCTCAACCGAAGAAGCCTGTGAGGCTGCCGGCGGCACGTTCATGCCACACGTCTTTGGCTGGATGGTGCACATGTATCCATGGGAAAAAACGCCGGACGAGATCTGGTCGGTTGAACGCCAGTTGAAAGACAAGCCCGGATCAGAGCATGAGCATCATGATCACGGAGACATGAAATAACATCCGAAAGTCAACCGACATGCTTGAGTTTCTTCTGCCTGTGCGGCGGTAAGGCGCTATCTTTAGGAAATGAATGCATGGGAGCGAGTAGAGGTTCCTCGCTGCGCTCGGAACTTTGGCAAGCTACCCAATCCTGATCTCAATCTCTTTGCCCGACGCTTCCTTCGTCGCAGGATGCCGCAGCGCCGCCACAACAAAGGTTGTTCCTGGTTCAATCAGGATCGGATCGAGCCGGTAGCTATCTGCTTCTACGGTGAGCCGCACTTTTGTGCCACAGTATTCAGGGAACTCAACGTTCTGCCGCGCGCCACAGCAAACATAAAGAGACAGCAGATCACAAAACTGCAGAACGTCGGTGAGTGCTTCCAATTCTTCCGGCGTGCGCTCCTGCTTCGCCGCCAGCTTGGCTTGCCTTGCAGCTTCATTCTGAAAAAAACTTTCTATTGTCGCGTGGGAGCTTTCAGAAGTCTTGGATGAATTTGCTTTCGCGATCCGCTCAAAGTGGCGGCTCACAATGTATCCGCCGGTTGCGCTGGCAGAGGCCGCCACGTCTATGGATTTTTCCCACGCATTCACAAACTCCCCCACGCCGCACGCGACAAAGGATCTTGGTACGCCCTGGCCGATTGACCTGCTCTGCATGATTGCCTGCGCGTCAGGCATGCCCCAGCCAGCATCGTGCAAAGCGATTCCGCGGATCACGGAAGCATCGAGGTTTGGCAGATTCGCGCCGGCCATGCGCGCGGCGAACTCACCGGAGAGCGCAGCGTGAGAAGGCTGCGTGATCATCCAGCAATCGCCGGCGATCTGGCGTTGAGATTGTTCCACCATGCTCCACGCCGGCAGAAAATCTGTGCTGGTGGCGGGGATGGGATTGAGCGGACGCAGAATCATCAGCTTGAACGTCTCTTGGCCATGCGTCGCGGCACCGCCATGGCCCTGGCGGGACCGCTGCTGGAAGGCGGCTTCTTCATTCCATCCAGCAGCTCTTTCAGAGCGACGGCATTGTTACGCTCAGAGTCTTTCGACGCATACACCAGCGTCACGCGCTCATATTCGAACAAAAGTCCGTACAGTTTTTCCAGATCGGCTGAAGCGGCGGGCGTATTCAGTTCTTTGAAGTAGCGTTTCTTGAAAATGATCCAGTTTGCGCTGGAGTGGAACCATTTGCGCAGGCCGTCAGACGGAGCGAGCTCTTTCAGCCAGTGGTCGATGCGGGCTTTCTCTTTCTTGATTCCGCGCGGCCAGAGCCGATCCACCAGCACACGCTGGCCGTCAGCGAGAGAAGGCTTGTCATAAGCGCGTTTGATTTCAACCGGCATGGACTTGGCCGCAGTTCTGTCTCCAGGGGGTTTTCAAAACGCTACACTACAGACATAATAGTCACTTGAGCCGAATAGCGTCCATTCTTCTGATGACAGTATTGGCCGGACTGCTGTCCGGTTGCGGCAAAGATCCCGCCAAGATGACCGATGCTGAATTGGGATTGAATGCAGAGCAATCCCACGGGCGCAAGATCTTCAACATTTACTGCGTTAACTGCCATCCCGCGTATTCCTCCAGCGGGAACAAGGGACCAGGGCTGAAAAAGCTGTATCAAAAGCCCTACCTGCCCAGCGGCCTGACCGCGACTGACGAACACGTGATGCAAAGCATTATTCGCGGTCGCGGCATGATGCCCCCATTCGGCGGCCAGCTTGATCAGCAGGAGCTGCAGGAAGTGATTGCGTACCTTCACACGCTGTGAGCTACCGTCCAGATTGTTGACTCAGCGTTCGATCCATTCAGCGCGGCGCCGGCGCTCTTTTTCGATCTTGTCCGCTTCTCTCAGCTCGGATTCAAATGCTTCCGCTTCCTTGCTCCAGCGGAGCGTGTTCCTCAAGGCGACGGCCAGACACACGACAAAGGTCGCGGCACTAACATAAACGCTGATATCGGGACTCCTAGAGGAGATACCGAAGGTAGGTATTCTACCGAACAGCACCCAAACAAGCGCCTGGGCGAACGCCACAACAAACGGCAGAATGATTTTCCAAAAGAGTCTGGCCCAGATACTTTTCATGCTCACCCGTCGATGATAGAGGGAACTCGACACTCTATTGCGCGTGCAGTCCAGGAATCTTCGGCAGCGCTGTGTTTTTCTTGTGTTCAGCGTCTACCAGCGATTCCTCAAACTCCTCGCCCTGCTGATACCAAAGACTGACATTCCGCCACGCGATAAAGCAGCACATCAGAAAGATAGCAGGCACAAAGATGAGTGGCATCCACAACCCGATACCGGCAAAAATCAAGAAGCTGTAGAGGCTGCCCAGAGCGACCGACAGAACTACTCTCACAGCCTGCATGGGAAATGAAACAGGGGCACGATTCTTTTTTCGATCCGGGAATGCATGCGGATCAATAAAGGAATGGGCAATGTCAGAGGCGATCAAGACGGCTAAAACCGCCGCGCCAGAGTATGCCAGAGCTTTCAGAAAACCGGAATGAAACAGGTGCGTGCAGGTAAGCAAGCCAGCCCCGGCCAGTGGCGCCCACCGTCCCAGCGGAGCATGCAAAGACGATAGCCATCGAATGATTGTGCGTATGTTTTCCACCACAGAATCTGGAGTTTAGAGCCAATTTCGGACGATTAAAAGTTACCTCGGTGCGCTATCCAGGCTGGAACGGCCTGTGCATCGTACAATAGAGATTCACATCTAATACCCTAATGGCCAGCTCCATAGAACTCGTCCAGATTGACCTTGCGCCGCGGCGTCCGCACAAGAAGCCTGAGTGGCTCAAGGCGCGCGCCCCCATGGGCGACAATTACCACGATCTAAAGAGGCTGGCGCGGACGCTGGATTTGCACACGGTTTGCGAGTCAGCGCAGTGTCCTAACATTGGCGAGTGCTGGAACCACAAGACCGCCACGTTCATGCTGCTGGGCAATCTCTGTACCCGGCGCTGCGGCTTTTGCGCCGTGCCCAAAGGCAAGCCGGAGCCGCTGGATTGGGACGAGCCGCGCCGCGTGGCTGAAGCCGTGGCTACCCTGGGTTTGAAGCATGCCGTGGTGACCAGCGTGAATCGCGACGACGACAATATGGGCGGGGCAAAGATTTTTGCGGAGACTATCCGCCAAGTCCGCGAGCAGGCGCCCGGCTGCCAGATTGAAGTGCTCATCCCGGACTTTCAGGGCCGTGAAGATTGCCTTAAAGTGGTGATTGATGCGAAGCCAGAAGTTTTGAACCACAATACTGAAACGGTTCCGCGACTCTATCGCGCGGTGCGGTCTGGCGCGCGCTATGAACGCACACTGGACCTCCTCAGCAACGTAAAGCGCTTTGCGCCAGACATGGTTTCAAAGACCGGGGTGATGGTTGGCATTGGCGAAACCACGGACGAACTGCTGGAAGTCTTTCGCGACCTGGCCGCGCGCAAAGTCGATATCCTGACCGTCGGGCAATATCTGCGTCCCTCTAAAGACCACCTGCCCATGACGCGTTATTACACTCCGGAAGAATTTGCCTTCCTGAAGACTGAAGCTCTCAAGATGGGCTTCCGCCACGTCGAATCGGGGCCGCTGGTGCGCTCGTCGTATCATGCGCATGAGCAGGCTGAGTCAACCGGGCTGATCAGTCCAATTGTTGCCGAGCGTAACTAAAACCGGAATCCAAAACCAATGCTCAATTGAATTGCATTGTTAGCGAATGCCGGCGCGTGAAGAGTTCCTCCCGGCACGACAATGTTTCTTGAGCGATAGTGGATACTCGTATTCCCAGCATCAAACCGAAACACGCTGTGATGGGCCGCGTAATATTCGATGATTCCGCCGGCATCGAGCGCGATATCAGTAAAGGGAGCGTTTGTGAAAGTTACAGCATCCGGCTCAGTTGCGCTATAGCGCTGGATTCCAGGCCGGAATTTTCCAAAGACGCCCAATCGACCTCTCCTTACTCCGGCGCGCACGCCGGCAAGCAGTTGAAACATCCTTCCGCCCTGCTGAAAGTCAGCCAGATGAATCACCCGTGGAAAGAACGTGGAGCTTGCGTCCAGGCCAACATACTTGCTGAAATTCCAGGTAAGCCAGCCGCCGCCGCCCGATTCATCACGAACGAATTTTTGAAAACCGCGATTGGACGAAAATAGTGAATACTGCACGCCTGCCGCGAATCGCTGTGACGCAGGCGACCTTTCGCGCCCATCATGCAAGCTGCCCAAACGATAAGCGGTTCCCACCTCAAGGTGCCAAGGTGCCACGATACGTCCAGCGGCAGTTACGATAAAGCCACCGTCGGGAGATCTGAATTCGGTCGAGTCGCCATAACGGACCAGCAAGCGTCCAATATCGAATCTCAGAATAGTGCGGGCTGAAGGATAAAATTCTGTGGCCACTCCCAAGTCCAGGGCTGCATGGGTCTTTCGTGCGGTGTCCCGGCTTCCGAAAACAGCGGCGCTGGTAAGGACGTTGCTGAAGCTCATTACCCCCGCTCGCGCTTTGAAGAAAACGCCGAATCTGTCCCGCCGAATTCCGGCCTTGGGACCAATGAGACCGACGAAAGCCCTGCCTCCATCCTGAAGGCTCTTCGGCGTGGTATTTGTAAAATAACCGTTAACCTCGGACTCAATGGCGACGCTGGGAGTGAAGTTGTATGTAAATCGCTCTCCCATGCCGACATCGGTGAGCGAGAAAATGCGATTTTGGAAAAGAATCGAAGTTTCCGCTCCGATTTCTGCCCTTGTGAACTCCTGCGCAATGGCTGCGTAAGACAACAGCGTGACGATGACTGAGAGAAGGGATACAGTTCTACTTGCGTTCATATACCCCCTGAAAATGCGGTAACCCTCCCAGAATGAAAAAGGCCCTGCTTTCTTGCAGGGCCTTTGCTGACTTTATTTTGTTAACCAGCTCACCATACATGGCAGGCATTTGCCCTGACCATGGGCTGGCCGGTTTTGCATCCCCAGGCCTTTTGAAATTCCGGCATGTTCTGCACTACACCGTTCGCGCGATATTTTCCCGGTGAGTGCTCGTTATTCAGTGCCAGCAGGCGTCCCATCTGGTCTGTCTGGTTCTGGCACCAGATCTGTCCCCAACCAATAAAGAGACGCTGCTCCGGCGTAAATCCGTCAATTTTCTCGGGCTGCTTGCCGGCATCGCCCATGGATTTCATCAGCGCCATGTAAGCGATGCGTAGGCCGCCATTGTCGGCAGTGTTTTCACCCAGCGTTAGTTTGCCGCGAACGTGAACATCGTCCACCGCCACAAACTGGTCATATTCATCCACAATGCACTGTGTTCGTGCCTTGAAGGCTTTTTCGTCTTCCGGAGTCCACCAGTTCTTGAGGTTGCCTTCAGGATCGAATAGCGCGCCCTGATCGTCAAAGCCATGCGTGAGTTCGTGGCCGATCACGGCGCCCATGCCGCCGAAGTTAAGCGCGTCGTCGGCCTTAAAGTCATAAAATGGCGGCTGCAGAATGCCGGCGGGGAAATTGATATCGTTTTCTGTCGGGTCGTAATAGGCGTTCACCGTTGGCGGGGTCATCTGCCATTCCTGTTTGTCCAGCGGCTTGCCGATTTTGGCCAGCTCGCGATGCATTTCAAACGCGTTGGCCCGCAGCGAATTTCCCAGCGCATCACCGGGTTCAATTTTCAACGGGGTATAGTCGCGCCACTTGGCGGGATAACCGATCTTGTTCTGGATGGCGGCCAGCTTTACCAGCGCCTGTTTTTTCGTGACCTCTGACATCCATGGAAGCTCGGTGATGTCCTGGTGCAGTGCTGTTTCTAGTTGGTTCACCATTTTCAGCGTGCGTGCCTTGGCTTCCGGCGGATAATACTTTTCGACAAAGATCCGGCCCAGAGCTTCGCCCAGATCGTTATCAACGGCCGCGACGCAGCGTTTCCAGCGCGGGCGCATCTCCTTGGCGCCCTGCAGGGTCTTGCCGTAGAAGTTGAAATTTTCGTCCTGGAACGCCTTTGGCAGCGACTCAGTCTGAGAGTGCACCAACTGCCAGCGAAGATAAGTCTTCAGGTCATCCACGCTGATGCCCTTCAGCTCGGCATCTAGCGCCTTAAAGAAATTGGGCTCCACTACGTTGAGACTGTCCAGCGGAGGAGCGCCCACGCCGGTGAGATACCTGGAAAAGTTGAAATCAGGCGTGAGAGACTGCCACTCCTTGACTGGCATCTTGTGGTAAACGCGCTCGGGCTCGCGCCGTTCCACACGATCGCCAGAGCCTTTGGCCAGCGACGTTTCCACGTTCATCACGGTAGTGGCTTCCGCGGCGGCCTTGTCTGGTGAATCGCCCAGCAGCTTGAACATGTTGGTAACGTGCTGCAGGTACTGCTTGCGCAGTTCAACCGATTTGGCATCGTCTTTCACATAATAGTCGCGGTCCGGCAGGGAGAGCCCGCCCTGGTCCGCCTGCGCGATGACCTGCTTGGCGTTTTTGAAGTCCGCGCCGGAGCCGAAGGAGAACAGCGCACTGATGCCCTGCCCATGCAAATATGCAATCAGCGCCGGCAGCGTGGACTTATCGCGCAGGGCATTGATGCGGTCAAATTCCGGCTTAAGGACAGCCACACCTTTCTTCTCAATCGCAGCCTCATCCATGCATGTGGAGTAATAGTCACCGATCTTTTGCTCATTGGCATCACGATTCTGGGCCTTGGCCGCGCTTTCCAGGATTCCACGCAACTCCTCCCGATTTCGTTCCGCCAGCTCTCCAAAGCGGCTCCAGATTGACTGGTCTGCGGGAATGGGATTGTTCTTGATCCATCCTCCGCATGCGAACTGGTAGAAATCCACACAAGGGTCAGCGCTCTTGTCCAGTGAGGAGGCAACTGAGTTGGCGGTCATTTTGCTTTCCTGTGCCGGAAGCTGCAGGGCCACGGCGGTGAAGAAAACGATTGCGATCAAGATTCGAGATAAGCGCATTTGTTCAGCCTCAAATAAAGTTGATTAGAGTTCATGGCAAACAATGAACGAGGTGCAGGACATAAAAAACAGAACCACTTGCACGGGCTAAAACACGCGGAAGCGGATAGTGAGATATTTCTTGGGATTTTCACGGATCGCCTTCACCAGGTTCCGCGTCTCGATCAGCATCTGATCAGTATTGTTGTAGAGCGATGGGTCTTTAAACAGCTTGCCCGCGCTGCCTTCGCCTGCTTCCAGCCGGTCTGAAATTGAAGAAAGTTTTTCAATGATATTTTGCAGCTTCCGGGAAAGTTCTTCGTCCTTCAATAATTTTCCCGCAGCGCCGTGGCCGGCATTGAGGTCAGCAAGCAACTTGTTGCCTGTGGCAATCGCCTGGTTTGCGTTGTTGTAAAGGGCGTCGTCCTTTACCAATTTGCCCAGGCTGCCATGGCCCTGATTGATCTCATCCACCAACTGATCGGCCTTGGTCACCAGCGAGTCCGCTTTGCGATACAGGCTGTCATCGGAGAAAAATTTTCCGATAGTGCCTTTACCGTTGTTCACGTCATTCAGCAACGCCTGCACCTGATTCAGGATGGCATTGACCTTGTTGACCATTGCGGGATCGTAAATGACCTTTCCCAGCGAACCATTGCCATTCTGTATTTCCGCCAGAATGGAATCCGCGCGTTTCACCAGCACGTCAATGTTTTGCAGCGATGTCTGGCTCGTGCGCACGACATCCTGAATGCCAGGAGCGTTGCCGGGAGGCAATTCCGTACCGTCTTTTACGATCGGCCCCTTGGCGTCTTTGCTGTCGATATCGACAAACGATTCGCCAAGCACGCCGGCAGTTTCGATAGTCGCTTTGGAATCTGTGTGAATGAACTGCTGAAAATCCCTGTTCACCCGCATCACTACCTGCACAGGGCTAAGCGGCTTTCCGGGGACAACCTTGACCGATTTCACGTTGCCGATCGCCACGCCTTGCAAGTCCACAGGCTGCCCTGTGCGTATGCCTTCAGCGTTATCAAAGTACGTGATGAGAGTAATTTTGCTGGTAAAAATGCCGCCAGTCCCGCTGATCAGGAAGACAAGCAGGGCCAAGGTCACTGAACCGACAATTACGGTGATTCCGACCTTTAGTTCAGACCACCTGAGCTGCTTTTGACTTGGCAATGGAATGAAGTAACTACGCGAAAATAATAGCAGATGCCCGCGTAAGTCACTAAAATTCCGCAGCTTTCGGCGAACTTAGGGGGTTGAAAAGCGCGACGGCAATGCCGAAACTTCTAAAGTTCTTCTAAGCTATGGCGGCGCCTTTCCACGTCCGTGAGCAGAGACCCGCGAGCAGGTACGCTGCCGCCGCGCAAAGCAAAGTGATCGTCAGGCCAAAGTGAATGGCAATAATCATGGCCATGACAGATCCCAGGACGCTGGCAGCGGCGTTGAGCGCCCAGGCCCATTCCACGGTCTTGACCAAACGCAGCCCGGTGGGAAAGGGCATGCCCATCAGGAAGCCGAGCGGCGCTAATACTATCCCGCTTACAAATAGCTTAATCACAAAGGGCAGCCCAATGGCGGCTGAGAGTAGCCACGGCAGCAGGGCTACGTCTATCGCAATGATGGCTGCGATGATTCCAAGCAGCGGAAGAATTTTGTTGCCGCTGCCAATCTTGTGCCGTGCTGCTACGCTGCCGGCACCGCTGGAGAGCAGAAGCAGAAAGACCACCACGGTCAAAGCATATGTGGGATGGCCGAGGAAAAGCACAAAGCGCTGGATAAGAGAAATTTCGACGAGGATGAAACCGAAGCCCACGGCAATGAAGTAAAGGAGAGCAACTATGCCGGTCTTGGGCGCGCCCTGGCGGTGACGATGCAGAGCTAAAGGCAAAATCAAGAAGGCAAGAACGGCCACAATCGAGATGATCAGCAACATTCCCAACACGACAACGCCCAGGTTGATGCGCCAGTCCATGCCGCGGCCAGTTCCGGCCAGAATGTTTTCGATCACGTGCCGGGTCTTTAAGGTGAAAAAGAAAAATGGAGCGCTGTCACTCACGGGCGAAACGTTATAAGCGTAGTTGCGGGCGAAACCCGCCGGATCATTCGATTCGATCAGGTTGCGGAAGGCCGCAGCCGCAGGCGGAAGAGGCTGCAAACCGGCATACTCGGCGGTGGGATTCAGCCAGAACAGATTCGGATTTTCGCGAACGTGCGCCGCGACGGCAGCATACTCTGCGGAGGTGAACGGATTTTTCTTGGCCAGCACCAGCACTGGACGCCCGTCTTCATTCAGTCCGCCATCGGCAATCAGCACAAAATTGTGGCGCGGGTCAGGTACTCCAATCGCGTGCAACGCTTCAATCCCCTGTGAGACCACGCGCAACGCCTCGCGCGGCTGCTTGAACTCCCAGCGTGTAATCGCAATCATGCCGTCCGGCTTGAGGTGATCGAAGTACTCGCGGAAAGCCTCGGTGGTGTACAGATTGTTTTCGCTCAGCGCAAACGCGCCTGCCGCCGTCGAGGCCCACGTATCCACGAGCGTCATCTGAACCACATCGTATTTATCGTGCGAGCTGCGGATGTACGAGCGGCCATCCTGTACGTGAATGTGGACTTGAGGCTGGTCGTAAAGATGGAAAGAGTAGTCCGCGTAGCGGCCGCGCATTACGTTGTTGGCGATCGTTGGATTGATCTCAATTCCCGTGACGCTGGGGCTGCCGTTGGCGACGGCCCGCATCACGTCCACGCCGCCGCCGGGGCCGATGATGGCAAAGTCGCCATGAGGACGCAGCACATTGGCGACGGAAGGCGCAGCGGACATTAGGCTCTTCTTCCAGTTGAACCCAGACGTCTCTGGAAGCCCCGTGTACATTGGCGTTGCAGAAGCATTCTGCTCCCAGCGCGCCGGATCCACATTCATGATTGCCGTGGTTGCGTCCGCGTCAATCACAACGTAGCGCCCGCCAAGCTGTGTGCTGACTTCAATGCGGGAGATGGCGTTCCAGCGCGAATACTCAATCCACTTGGGATCGCGAAAGACGCCTTTGGCATAAATCACGTCAATGATCTTGCCGGAATAGTTGGCGGCCATCAGCAGAACAAATATCGCGGCCAAAGCATAAGCGGCACGGCGTAGCTTGATTTTATCTGCCCATAAAGCAGCGGCCATGGCCATGCAAGCCGAGGCGAGGAGCAGCGCATTTGGCGCGCCAACAAAGTTCAGCAATGGCACAACTGCCAGGCAGGCTGTTGCGCCTCCGGCAAGATCGGCGCCGTAAAGTTGCGAGATGTGATCAGACGACCTGGCAAACAGCACGGAGAACAAAAGTCCGGTGAGGAAGAAGGGCACCGCTGCTGCGATATAAATAATCGTGAGCTTGCCAAAGTTCCGGCCCGTAACTTCAAGCGAAACCGGGGTATGCAGCACCACTTCCACCGAACACAGGATAAAGATCGAGTTCAGCAGGCATAGCCATGCGCCCAGGGTTCGCATATCAAAGCGCGTCAGCCATTCCTGGCGAATGTGGGCAAACACGCCGCCCGATCCCAGACCCAGCAACGCCACGGAGATGGCAAAAAAAGCAAAGTGATAGAAAAGCACCACGCTGAATAGCCGCGTAAGCGCCAATTCCAGCAGCAGGCTGGAAAGGCTGACAAGGGCGACGGCCAGCATGGTGGAACCTGACAACGTTTGGACCGGGGCAATTTGAGGATCAGCAGCGAAGGTGGATTGGGCCATCTCGATTCAGGTTCTCACAGGGAAGAGTTTTTGTGAATCCCGACACCGAAGGCGGAGGATCGCTGCTGGCTAAAAAGCCTTTGAGCAACAAACGAGAAGGAGCCAAAGCGAAATCGGCAGGAAGGGTTTTGGCTCAAGGCAGGCAGGTTGAAAGGATGTAGAGATCCCTCCTCTTTCACAGGCTCAAGGTCGGGATTTCATTCACCTTCCAAAATCACGTGAGCAATCGCCTGCTCCTTAGTGTGGCTCAGCGAAAGATGTGTACGCTTGCAGCCGAGTCTCGCAGCGAACTCCGCCGCCTTGCCGTGAAATTCCAACAGCGGACGCTGGCCGGGCATCCGGACGACCTCTACATCCTGCCAGGTTACGCCGTGGCGCAGCCCGGTTCCGATGGCCTTCATCCCGGCCTCCTTGGCGGCAAAACGGGCGGCCAGACGCTCCGCGGCGTTGGGCTTGGCCATGCAGTACCGCAGCTCGGCTGAAGTAAAGACACGCTTAAGAAAACGGTCGCCAAAGCGCTGTACGGCAGCCTGGATGCGATCCACTTCAGTGATGTCAACTCCAGTCCCTACAATCATTTAGGTCCCTATGCCAAGGTACCATATCGTTGGTTACCCGGTTCTAAGCCAAGCCTTATTTATTAGAGACAACTCAGGATTTTCGAGGGTATAATACCCCTCGCGTTGTTTCAGAAGCGTTGTACAGCAGCAATGCACCCCCTGCAACCTGTCTGCACTACCCTCAGAAAGGCGCAAATTTCAGAAACAAGGAATGCGTGCGACACATGGAACAAGGAACAGTGAAGTGGTTCAATGACGCAAAGGGTTACGGCTTTATTTCCAGGGAAAACGGTGAGGACGTGTTCGTTCACTTTTCCGCGATTCAGTCCAACGGTTTTCGCAGCCTGAAAGAAGGCCAGCCAGTTACTTTCAACGTCGTCAAAGGTCCAAAAGGGTGGCAGGCAGAAAACGTACAGGTGTTGTAAGACGCAACAGATTTTGAGATTGAGGCGGCCAGAAATGGGCCGCCTTTTTCAGTTTGGAGGGAGCGACAACAGTCTTTCCAATGCGCGGGCGCTCCCGGACAATCGGCTGGTACCTTTTCCGAAACTTTCTTCTTCACGACCTATAATCGATCTGGTGCTGGTTTCTGACTTTGACTTTTACCTCCCGGAAGAGCTGATCGCGCAGGAGGCCCTTGCCGACCGCAGCAGCTCCCGCCTGTTGCATCTCTCGCGGTCGAGCGGCCATTTTGAAGATCGAAAGTTCACTGATTTGCCCGGCCTGCTTCGTCCCAGCGACCTGCTGGTTTTGAACAGCAGCCGCGTTTTTCCGGCGCGCCTTTACGGCCACCGCGCCGGGCTGCACGCGCAGCCGCTCAGCTCCAGAAATCCCGCATCTCGCGATTTTCTTCATGGCCGCGTCGAGGTGATGCTCACTCGCCAATTGGGACTACTGGAGTGGCAGGCATTGGTGCGTCCGGGCCGGAAGATAGGGGTGGGAGAGAAAATATTCTTTTCTTTGGAAGACCCTCAACGCGGGGGCGCAAGGGACAACGCAGCCATGTTCGCATCGCGGCCTGGTGATCCGGATGCGGCGGTGACGGCGCAGGCCGCGGAATTGACTGCGGAAGTGATTGCCCGAGGGGAGTTCGGGGAACGCACTTTGCGTTTTGATCCCGTGCCTGATTTTTTTGCCATAATGGAGAAGCTGGGGCATGTTCCGCTGCCACCTTATATCGCGCGTGAAGACCGGCAGGAAGATCGCGAGCGCTACCAGACGGTCTATGCACGATCAGAAACTACTGGCAGCGTAGCCGCGCCCACCGCAGGCCTGCACTTTACGCCGCAGGTCCTTGCCGACATACGCCAGCGCGGCATTGAGATTGCCGAACTGACTCTCCACGTCGGTCTGGGGACGTTTCAGCCAGTGCATGTGGAGAATGTGGAAGAGCACAAGCTGCATCGCGAGAGCTATTCGATTTCTGAAACTGCGTCCGCGCAGATCAATCGGGCACTGGCGGAGAAACGCCGCGTTGTGGCGGTGGGGACGACGACGGTACGGACGCTGGAATTTGCGGCCTCGCAAAATGCTTTGAGTTCGGCGGGAACAGCGACTGTCAGCGCCGGTTCGGGCGAAGCCGACATTTTCATCTATCCTGGATTCCAATTCCGCGTGGTCGGCGCACTGCTCACGAACTTTCATCTGCCCAAATCCACGCTGCTGATGCTGGTGGCAGCCTTTGCCGGCCGGGAAAACGTGCTGAAGGCATACGCTCATGCCGTCGAGGAGAGATACAGGTTCTTTTCCTATGGCGATTGCATGTTTGTGGAATGAATCGATTCTTACAGCAGAACATCTTCTGTTAGTCGAAAGGAATAAAGATGATCATCAATCTCAAGGATAAGAGCGCGATTGTGAGCGGGTCAACGGCGGGGATCGGACATGCAATTGCGCATGGGCTGGCGGAAGCCGGAGCTTCGGTGATCGTAAACGGGCGCACGCAGGAGCGAGTGCAGCAAGCGGTCGAGAAGATCAAGGCCGCACTTCCAAAGGCCGACGTAAAAGGTCTTGCCGCCGACCTTGGAACAGCCGAAGGCGCGCAGGAATTGATTAAGCAAGTGCCTGAAGCTGACATTCTGATCAACAATCTGGGCATCTTCGAGCCCAAGCCGTTCTTCGATATTCCCGATGAAGATTGGGAGCGCTTCTTTCGCATGAACGTATTGAGCGGCGTTCGGCTGGCGCGGCATTACACGAGAGGCATGGTGGAGCGCAAGTGGGGGCGCGTGATTTTTATTTCCAGCGAGTCTGGCGTGCAGATTCCGGCGGAGATGATTCATTACGGCATGACAAAGACCGCGCAGCTTGCGGTTTCCCGCGGGCTCGCGGAGACGGTTGCCGGGACCGGCGTTACCGTAAACGCGGTGCTGCCCGGCCCTACGCGGTCTGAGGGCGTGGAAAAATTTGTGGAGCAAGTGGGAAAGCAATCGGGCAAGAGTTTTGAGCAGACGGAAAAAGATTTCTTTCGCACCATGCGGCCGTCATCGCTGCTTAAGAGGTTTGCAACGAATGAAGAGGTAGCGAACATGGTGGTCTATTTATCGTCTGAGCAGGCATCAGCAACGACTGGCGCCGCAGTGCGCGTGGATGGCGGCGTAGTGAGGGCAATCGTGTAGAAATGTAGAAATTGGTCGAGGGCCGTTTGATGGACTTTCGCGCGCAGCTTTGTGAATCGTGGTCGACGCCTTCATCGTCTAAGCTTGTAGACTCAAATTGCGGCGGCTTCTCTCTTCTTCAATAAAGGACCCATAACAGGTTGCGATCCCGGCTCTTCGTCTTTGTCAGCATCGTGCAGGCGATTCTCTTTTCAGCGCACTGGTTCGTGTACGCCACGGTGGCGTGCTTCTGGGGTGGCTGGGCCGCATCATGGCAGATGAAGCTGGCATTCGCGCTGCTTTCCATGAGCTTTGTGGCGGCGTCTCTGCTTGGCTGGTATTCGTATAGCCCTCCGGTGCGTTTCTTCTATCTGATCTCCGCGCTCTGGATGGGATTTGCCAGTTACTTCTTTCTCGCGTCCATTGCCAGTTGGATCGTATATGGCGTGAGCGCCGTCGGCGGCTTGAACTGGCCCCCGGCGTGGATCGCCGATGCGACATTCGCCGCCGCTATGGCAGCAGGTCTTTACGGAATTCTGAATGCGGCGTGGCCGCGGGTGGTGCGCATTTCAGTCACACTGCCTAACCTGCCAACGCAGTGGCGCGGACGAACAGCGGCGCTGGTCAGCGATCTCCATCTGGGACATGTGCGCAATGGCCGCTTTGTGCGGCGCATGGTGAACAAGCTGCTGGCACTTCAGAATGACATCGTCTTTGTGGCGGGCGATCTCTACGACGGCGTTGCCGGAGACTTTGAAAAGCTAGCGCGACCGTGGGCGGACCTGGTCGCGTCACCCAAGGCGGCAGCGCTGGGCGTCTATTACATCGCGGGAAATCATGAAGAGTTTTATCGCAATGCGGAATATCTGCCACCACTGCTGCGGGCAGGCATACGTGTCTTAAACAACGAAAAAGTTGAGGTCGATGGGCTGCAGCTCATCGGTGTGCACTATCGTGATGCCGTAAACGCAGACCAGTACCGCTCAATACTGCGGCGCATGAACCTCGATCGCAACCGCGCCAGCGTTCTGCTGCTGCACGCGCCGGTGCGGCTACCTATCAGCGAGGAAGAAGGCATATCATTGCAGCTTTCCGGCCATACTCATGGCGGGCAGTTCTTTCCGTGGACGCTGATTGCCCAGCGTGTCTGGAAAAAATTCATCCACGGACTGCAACGGTTCGGCGCTTTACAGGTTTACACAACCTATGGCACCGGCACATGGGGTCCGCCGTTGCGGGTGGGAACGCGGCCGGAAATCGTGCTGATCACGTTCGAAGCAGCCGGCAATTAGCACTTAGCAATTGGCCAGAACAGCACTCGGCACTCAGCAGTCAGCATTCAGCCCTTTACGTATTCCGACAAGAACCTTTGCCAGATGGCGACCGAGGCAAACAGAAGACCCTTGCGAATTCCAGGACTGCGGAAAGATCGCTGATTGCTCTATACTGAATCAGCATGCTTGCCTTCAAACGTATTCTTCTCAAGCTCTCCGGTGAAGCCCTGGCCGGGGACAAAGGTTTTGGCGTCGAAACCAGCCGTATTCACTCCATCGCCGGCGAAATCAAGGAAGTGCACGAACTCGGTGTGGAGATCGCGCTGGTGGTGGGCGGCGGCAATTTTTTCCGCGGCGTGGCCGAGCAGGCGCGCGACATGGACCGCGTCTCTGCCGACCACATGGGCATGCTGGCCACGGTAATCAACTCACTGGCCTTACAGGATGCGCTGGAAAAACAGGGCGTGCATACCCGCGTGATGTCCGCGCTGGAGATGAACCAGGTGGCGGAGCCATTTATCCGGCGGCGCGCGCTGCGGCACATGGAAAAAGGCCGCGTGGTGATTTTTGCCGGCGGCACCGGCAATCCTTATTTCTCCACGGACACAGCGGCTTCACTGCGCGCCATGGAAATCAAGGCTGACGTAATCATGAAAGCCACCAAGGTGGACGGCATCTATGACGCCGATCCCAAGCTGGTGAGCACCGCGACGATGATCGAATCCATCAGCTATCTTGACGTGCTCAAGCGCGGACTGCGCGTGATGGACGCCACCGCAATCTCTCTCTGCCAGGAAAACAGCCTGCCGATCGTGATTTTCAACCTGAATGTCCACGGCAATATCAAGCGCGTGGTTACGGGTGAAAAGGTAGGATCGCTGGTTTCCGCTTAGGAAGATCCTTCGCTGCGCTCAGGATTTCGCCTGCGGGCTCCCGCTGCGCTCACGCCCGCAAGTCGGCTCAAGGTAGGATCGCTGGTTTCGGCGTAGCGCGTACTGTCTTCACGCCCTGTCAGATCACCCGCGAAATAAGCTTCAGAAAAAAGCCCAGCAACAGGAGAATGAATCCGCCCAGAAAAAGCCGCGGCATCCAAGACCTGCTCTTGCCTGTGGCCACGAAAGAGATGCACAGGGCAATAAACCACATGAGTAAGGCAAGTTTGAGGATCACTAGGGCGGATTATACAACCGGCAAACACGCGACAGTGATCTCTTTCATTGTCTCAACAGGCTCTTCCGAGCTGCCGGAATTTTATGCAGCGCCGGTCATGGTCTTGATCTTTGTGATTTTGCTGCCCAATATCTTCTTTGCCGTGACAAGCTCGTAAGCGGCCTGCAGGTTCATCCAGAACTCCGCGGATGTCCCGAAAAACTTTCCCAACCTTATGGCCATATCAGCGCTGACGCCGGTTTTCTTCAGAAGAATGTCATTGACTCTCTGGGCGTTCACATCGATTGCTTTGGAAAGCCGATATCCGGTTATATTCATGGGCTTGAGAAACTCATGCTTTAGAATCTCGCCCGGATGCACGGCCCAGGCAGCGGACCCTCGTCTTTCATAGGCCATCATGATCTCCCTGCTAATGGTAATCAGTTATCTCCACGTCATAAGCGTGCCCATCTTTCCAGCGAAAACAGACGCGATATTGGCGATTGATCCAAATTGCATGTTGCCCTGCGCGATCCTTTTTAAGGGAATGAAGCTTATTCCCCGGAGGAACTTTGAGATCATCCAACCGCGTTGCGGCATCGACCATCTGTAATTTTCGCCTGGCAACAGAACGTAAATTTGGAGGCGTCTTGCCACCTTTGCCAGTCTCCCAGAATTTCCGAGTTCCTTCATCGGCAAACGAGTGAATCACGGTTGATCCCGGATGATATTAGCCGGTAGGACTAATCATGTCAAGCATGATGCATGCGTTTCATGACTATTGTGCCCCCCGTCGGGCCTGCGGAAGCTTCTCAGGTCGCTCCGCTGCGCTGCGCGACGGCCTGCGCGCAAGGAAGAATCGCTTTCAGCCCGTCTTTACGGCACGACTACGCTGCTTTCGCATCGCTTCGCTCGGCTCAAGCAAAACGCTAAAGTCGTGCCCTGACACTTGGCTCGTGGACTGAAGCGTGCGACACCCTTACCGTAGAACCTAAAAAAACAAGAGCCAGCTTTTGCGAAGGGATGGGGTACCCAGCGGCTTTGCTGAATGCGAAAAATGGCATCAGCGAATTACCGTGTCAACGCTGTCTTTATGATTCCTGCCACCTCCGACAGGTCCTCAGGATGATTTTCAAGCAACCATTTTGCCAGCGCTACTGAATCGCGAGTCTTAAGATATTCAACTCTGTGCTCGGAAAGATCGCCAAAGAGAAACTCTAAGACCCTACCAGCATGAATCGTTGCTTCCCATTGGTCTTGAACAGTTAATGGAGTGAAGAAGCGAGCGTCCGTCGCCATCCTATTGAGATTATCCTGAATTACGGCCTCAGTGATTGGTTCGGGGCTGAAGCCCTGAAGTGAATTCATTACGGCTGCAATTGCGACTGGTCTCAATAAATAATTTTCGAACATACGCCTTGGCAAAAACATCGCCTTGTCATTGCTCTGACGAACAAGTTCATTGATCTGTTGTTGGTTACGTGTCTCTCGATCTAGTATGAACGCGAGCGCAGGCGGAAGAAGCGGATTGCCTTGGGTGAGTGTCCGATACATGGAAAAGACTCGGACTGCATCTTTCCCCTCCAAATCGCCAGTCGCACTTACGGGTAAGACCCGTGTCCCCATCAAAGGAGCATTGCAAAGCCGCTCAATAATCTCAGGAAAAGCCTTCGCCTCCGTCGGACCTTCTACCCAAAGAATTCTGTCTGCCCCAAACGTATCTTGCATCTCAAGTCCCGTTGCATCCAAAAAAGATTGGAAAGAAGCTGTTTTAGTAAGATCAAATGTTTCGACGTGAGTTTCACCATCATATGTTAGAGCTATGATATTGCTCGGGCCAGCAGCTGAGATAATTGAAGGTGAATGAGTCGCAAGAATAAATTGATGTTGAGAGTACCTTCGCAGCACTTGAATCAATTTTACTGCTGATGCTGGGTGCAAGAAGCTCTGCGGTTCATCAATAATGATTGCACTGGGCTCATTCGACGTAAATACCACATAAAGAATTGCGAGCACCTGACCTATTCCCGTCCCAGTTTCGTCTAAGGGAACAGCCAGATCGTCTCTCCTTTTGGCTTTATCAAGGTTCCATATAACTACTTCATTCCCGGAGGTAATAGGCCGCGTGCTAACCCACTTCACCTGAGGGAAAATTTCAGAAACCAAACTGTTGAATTCTTCAAATACAACAGCGTTCGATTGCAGAACATGCAAAACCTCAGCGAGGTTTTCGGCGTTGGATGCGAGCTGAGGATTTATGCCATGTGGCGACCGGGCCTTAACCGGACGTTCTGAACTGAATCGGTATATAAGCTGCCGAAAATTATTGGCAAGATTCGCCCCCAGATCAGGGAGGCTAGAATTCCAGCGCGTCCCACTGAGCACTAGGTTTTCAGCTAGATCGAGCTGAAAAGGTATATGAAGATAATCCCTGCTACTATTTAAGAGTAGCGGGTATGTGACAAAAGACTGATAGCTACGGTTAGAAAGAACTTCACCGGAACTGCTAAATTTCAATTTAAAAACATAAATCGGCTGGTTGAGCCACCAACGTATTAGCTTGTCGACAGCGGGGCCATCCCAAATGTTGACTCCCAGCTCAGCAGCTAAATCGCTTCCTGCAGCTGGAACTGGAAGATTCACGTTCGCTCGGGTATTTCTGAGTAGCCTCTTCATTTCCGAATTAGCAAATTCCAATTCGACATCAGCCATAGAATGGCCTTCAGTAATGTCACCTCTATTGGGAACGGTCTTTTCACTGCGATGTGGTTTTGGTGAAAGTTGAAGGCTCAATATTTCTAAAAGAGCTGTTTTACCCGCCGCATTTTGGCCGATGACAATATTAAAGCCATTGGTGAGCGCAAATGGTTCCATTATGTAAATGCTCTTGTAGTTACCCGCCGCAAACGCGCGAATTTTCATAATTGGTTTTTATTCTATCCAGCGCGCAGCAATACTTGAAGTCTGCCGCTCCGCTGTGCTGGGCGTGTATCTCCACCCCTTCACGCGAATCGCGCGTCGGGGCCCCGGGCCTGCGGCGCAAGGAAAGATTTTTTTACTTGCTTACCCAGCGCTTACCCCTTCAGCGCGTTGCACCTCGGACCACGCTTCGTTTCGCCCTTCGGGCTCAGTCCAGGCTAAAGCCCAGACCTACTCGCTGTCGCGCCTAACGGCGCTGCATCTTCGTCTGGTAGCGCATCTTCTTTCCCTTTGAGGTTAAGCGTTGAATTCGTGCCCTTTCGCAAAAAGCGAAAAAGGTTTCGGTGTCCCATTAGAGCAGCGGAGCCGATCCCTCGCCTGCGCGCCCAAAGATTGTGGACGATCCACGTCGCTGAGCAGCGCTCGGCTTGATTTCATAACAACGACGGCTCCTAACGAGTGCCGAGTAAACTTGAGTTGACGAAAACCAAGACTCGGAACGAAAGGAGCCGCCAATGAAGATTATAGGCTGTGATTTTCATCCGAGTTTCCAGCAAATTGC
>JAIQGK010000024.1 GCA_020072645.1 Terriglobia bacterium | reverse complement strand
TCGCAACACCGTCACGAACATCTTCTTCCCTGGCTTCACCATTACAACTGGCACCGTCCTCATGGTAGCCTCAACCATGTTCCACCTATCAGCCGCTCCGGCCTCGATCGGAACAACCTCTTGAGACTCCACAGTTAGCTTTTTGAAGAAGGTCGATTGTCGCGTTCAGAAGTGTTCACTTTTGGAATCAATGTGCGGAGTCGAACAGTGAGGTCATGATAGGGCAAGGCCGTCTAAATACAAAAGCGCGACCAGGTAAAGTCGCGCCCTTGTTACTGAAGAGGCAAATAAGGAGCCACAATCCCAGGTGCCGGCGGTGACACCCCCTTGGCAACCACCGCCGGTCCTAGTTTGTGCTTTTTCCGTTCATCCTGTCTGAATAGTGCACAAAAGGGGCAAAGCGTTTCATTCGGCTAACGATATTTTTTGTTTTTTTTGCACAGATGAGTGAAATTGCCATAAGTGTTTATATTTCTTTATCTTCGGCGGTGAGGATGCGAATTTTGCATCTAGCTTCTAGCACTATCGGCTGGCGTGGTGAGTTCCGGCCGAGCGGATCGGGGGATCTTACGCACGGTTTCGCCTCGATTGAGCCCCAACCTGCTCACATGCATTGGCAACGTACCCTGCTAAATCCGCCAGGGATACCCAATGCTTGCGGGTCTTTCTAAACGAGAGGATTGAGGCTCACGTGCTGGCCGTCTTTCGCCACCCAGCCCCGATCACCTCCATGGCTTTGGGATCTTCTTCAGCGGCCGGCGGAATCAGCAATTCATTTTCATTCTTCATCCCATTTTCCTCCTCGTGCTCGCTGATCAATGCTGCTCGTTACTCTTTGCGGTTTTGGTCTGCCCTCCGGACGGTGGCGCGTTCTTCACCCATTTATCGAACCACGTAACCATCTCCCACAGCGTGTGTTCAGTGGATTCTCGGGCCAGGTAGCCGTGAGCTTCATAGGGAAGCTGGACATAGCGAACGATCCCGCCGTTGCCTTTGATGGCCTGGTACATGCGCTCACTCTGGATGGGAAAAGTTCCCGAGTTATCGTCAGCCATGCCGTGGATCAGCAGGATGGGATGCTTGATCTTGTCGGCTTGCATGAAGGGCGAAACCTTGATGTACATCTCCGGCGCTTCCCAAATGGTGCGGCGCTCGCTCTGGAAACCAAAAGGTGTGAGTGTGCGATTGTACGCGCCGCTGCGAGCGACGCCAGCCCGGAATAGATCGGAATGCGCCAGCAGATTGGCAGTCATGAAAGCGCCATAGCTGTGTCCGCCCACGCCGACCCGGTTAGGATCGGTGACGCCCATCTCTACGGCTTTATCGATGGCGGCTTTGGCGCTGGCCACAACCTGCTCCACATAAGTATTGTTCATGGTCTCCGGATCGCCGACGACCGGCATGGTGGCGTTATCGAGAATGGCGTAACCCTGCGTTACCAAAAACAGCTGCGAGATGCCGGTGATGGTGGTGAAGTGGTACGGCGAGCCTGAGACCTGTCCGGCTGTATCGGCGTCATTGAACTCCAGCGGATACGCCCACACGATGGTTGGCAGGCGCTCGCCTTCTTTATGGTTGGCAGGCAGGTAGAGCGTAAAGGACAGCTGCACGCCATCTGCTCGTTTATAGGTCACCAGCCGTTTGGTAATGCCGTGAAGCTGCGGAGCAGGATCTGGAAAATCAGTGACGGCTTTTTTGTCTGCACCATTGGCCGTGCGAACAAAATAATTGGGCGGTTCCGTGGGACTCTCGTGGCGGGTCAGGAACTTTGTTCCATCGTCGGCCAGAAGCGCAATCACGGACTCATATTGGCCATCGCCGCATTGGAAGATACGGTCGGATTTCAGGGTATCAAGGTCAAAACGATCCAGGAAAGGGAACTCGCCTTTTTGTGAAGCGCCGTTGCCCGCCAGGAAAATAGCACTGCCAGCCTGGCGCATCACCCTCTTGCCGTTTGGCAGAGTGCGCATCAGCGGCGAGCCGGGATCGCGATAACGGTCGCGTATGGAACGCTCCCAGATCAGCCTGGGTTGCTCGCCGGGTTTGGCGATATCGATTAAAAAAGTGCGCAGCCAGCGCCGGTCGCGATTGTAATCACGCACCAAACCAATCCCATTGTCGCCCCACTCAATCGCTGAGCCAGCGCGGAAACCGCCGCCACCACCGCCGGCAGGAAGAAATCGCTGTTCCAGCTTCACCAGTTCGCGCGGTTTGTCAGTAAATGGGGCGCTAAGCATCATTATTTCATCACGGAAGGGAGTTTTGGTTTTAGGATCGCCGCCATCCAGCGCGTTCGCCCAGATCAGCGTGGCCGGCTGTGTGGGAACCCATTGGTAGTCGCGCGGGCCGGTCAGCACGCCTTCAATGGGAACATGGTCCGCCAATGGCAGGCTGGCAATTTTGTGCTCGAGCTTTCCGGTAAGGTCCCAGACTTCGACTTCGCGCGGGAAGTCGCTCTCCGGCATGATGTAGGAATATGGATGCTGGATGCGAACGACGAGCAGGTGCTTGCCGTCGGGAGAAGGGTCTATGCGGGAAAAGATTCCCGGCTTGCCGATCCTGCTTGCGCCGTTGACGTCAATGCTCGCGCGGATTGGGCCGAGGTGGCCGACATGAGGCAAGCTGACACGCGTCAACTGCGACGTGGCGTAGTAGTCAAACAGCTTTTCATCGTGCGGATTTTCGAGCAGGTCTTCATAGGTGCGTACCGGGGCTTTCTTGCCATCGCTCTCCTGAATGATCGGGCCATCTGGGGTCTTGGGCTCGGCGGGAGCATTACCGCGGCCAGAAGGAACGACCTGGACCAAGAGCGCTTTGCCGTCGGGCATCCACTGCAAGGGATCGCCGAGGATGGCGCTGATCTTGAAGCCCTCAAGCTTCTCGGCCTTGGCGGTTTCAACGTTGCCGATCCACAATTCGATGCCGTCGGCGACGGTGTTGGTAAAGGCGAATTTGGTGCCGTCGGGCGACCAGTCAGGAAGGCTGAGATAAGGATTGGCGGGAATACCTGTAATCTTGAGCGTCTTGCCCGTCGCAACCTGAACCAGGCTCAAAGCGATGAGGCGAGGAGGATGATGTCTGCCATTTGTCGTGGGATTGATGCGCAAGCCGGCAAGGCGAAGCATGGGCTGCGCCAGATCGGCGATCGGAGGATTGGCCAGACGGTCGGCGGAGAGCAGCCATTTTCCATCGGGGCTTACCTGGACGAGCGGCGTGGGCCGCGCATTCAGAATGTCAGAGATTGGCTGCGGAGCCTTCTGGTAACCATGGAGAACAGTGTGCTCTTCCTGAGGCGATTGCTGAGCATTTGCCACCTGGCAGAAAGGTAGGGTAACCACGATAATTAATAAACGAATAAACTGACGTGCCTGCTTGTTCATATGCTTTCTCATGACCCCGCTTTGCCTCAGGTTTTGGAACGAATGAGTCTATTCCAAATTTGAAGATGTTTGAAGAAATCTATCTGGGGCGGGGCATTCGTAGACCTATGGTCTATGCGCCGGAAGCGTGACGTTTCGACCGCGCGCCTGTCAGTACGATGGCGGCGGCAAGCGCGGCTGTCTTTTCGTCTTTGGTCCACGGCGCGCCAAGAGTGCGTCCCATTCCATCGATTCTGTTGTGGATCTGCGGCGCGGCTTTTCCAAAGGCTTTCAGCGCATAGTCGTCAAGATCTCGTGCGGGAATTCCGGTAACCGGAATTTTCAGGTGTTCAAAAGCACTGCGGAAAGCCTGGCGGAAGAATTCACCTTCAGCCGTATGAATTAACGGGTGAGAAGCCATTATTTTTTCCAGATCAGGTAGAGGTCGCGCCGAACCGAGCAGGAGGGCTGATGCGACCAGCACGAAACCCCGATCGCCAAGCTCAGAGACAACGCGGGTGAGCGCTTGAACGGCCAGCCGCCGCGACTCGGCCGCGCATTGGTTCAAATGCGCTTCGGCGGCATGAATTTCCTTTGCTTGAACGTGATGATAGGGCTGGGCCGCACCGGCGACTTTGGAATCAATGATAACCAGTCTGCGACGATCCAGGACTTCTTCCGTGCCAAACTTACCTGCGACGGTCACCACCACACCCCATCCGGAGTGGACGCTCACGCCTATTACCGCTGATTTCATGGAGCCCACTTTACTCTTTTTAATCGCGGCTCAGATAGCGTGTTCAATACCGCTTGAAAAGTTGGGCTGGCATGTTACCTAGGTCACTAACCTCCAAACCGGAAGTTGTACTACTCTACGGAAATAAGGTACATGACCTTCCGGGAGCAGAAATGATAGAAGCAGTAATCAAGGAAACAGCAATTCAGGAAGCCAATCAGGCTTTCACCAGACAAGTAACAAATCAGGTTGCACGGATTACCGGCGAACTGCAGCGGTTGGAACAATTGCTAAGCGCCGGGATGGTGGATCGCCGCGTTTTAAGCGAATTTCGCTTTGCCGTGGATAGTGCCCGCAAAACCGGCTGGCAGGTGGAGAAATGGCTGGATGGCGACAGCCGCGAGCTTTCCACCATAATCACCGAGGAGCGCATCCACTGTATTACGCGCATGAGCAACCAGCTGGCAGCAGAACTTGAGGTTGAAGCGAAGCAGTTTGCCGGACGGGATGCGCTGAAAGATGCGATACGCAAACTCGATAGTGCATTGGCAGCGCAGGCCTAACGGATTCCGACGGGGAGCGACTCAGGCTGATAAGATGTTCTTCAGCCTATGAAAACGATTGTTCTCACAATCCTTGGTGTAATGCTGATTGGCGCGCCGTTGGCGCAAAAAAGCGTGGCGCAGAAGCGCGCAGCGAAAAAACAAGAGTCGCAGCAGTGGAGACCCTACGTTTATCCTGACGACGGCTTCGCGATTACCCTGCCCGCGCCGACCACGCCGCGTAACGATGGTGGCGATCGCCACATACATGTCTACACGGTTCGCCTGGAAGACGGAACAATCTTTAATCTACGTGCCGTCCACAAGCTTATGGATTGCGAAACCACGCTGGCTGACCTGTGGGACAAAGCAGACAGCAACAAAGACCCGAAGGAGCCGGTGATTCGGGGAACGCTCAAACAAGTGGAGCTCTCCGGCTTGCGTGGCCTGGAATATGAGACCGGATCATCCGAGGAGCGCAGCCTGCATCGCTTCCACTGTGGCGACAAAATCTTTTACATCATCAGCGCAGGATACAAGGGTAAGCGCCCCGCGGACGTGAACCGGATCATCAATTCCTTCCAAGTGGTTAATCCGGCGCATAATTGAAAAGTTTCACCGCAAGGACGCCAAGGAAAAAATCAGCGCGAATCAACACGAATCCAAACGGGCGTTCCTTTGCATGGATTCGCGTATTTTCATCTAAATCTTTTTCTTCCTTCGCGCCCTTAGCGTCCTTTGCGGTGAAAACTTATAGCACCGCAGTTTCATGCAGCAACTGACCCTTGGCGAAGCGCTCGAAAGCGAGAACACCAACATCATCCACTACATCGGTTTTTCCCTGCAAAATAAGGTTTGCAAGAATCTTACCTGTCGCTGGTGAGTGCATCACGCCGTGGCCGCTGAAGCCGTTGGCCAGAAAGAATCCGGGCACGGCAGCGACCGGACCGAGCACGCAGTGATGATCGGGCGTCATCTCATAGAGTCCCGCCCAGGCACGCTTGGGATTGATTGGAAGATTCTCAAAGGCTGGGACACGGTCGGCAGCGTGCAGTAGGATTTTTTCGATAAACGCTGTCTCGAAGTCAGTTTTATAACCAGGCGTTTCCTCAGGATCGTTCCAGGCCAGCAGAAAGCCGCGGCCTTCCGGGCGGAAATGGAAGCCCGTGCTCATGTCGATGACCATGGGAGAGGTATGCGGAAAGTCCGAAAAAGGTTCAGACGGGACAAGCATGCGCCGCAGCGGCTCAACCGGCAGATCGACGCCGACGAATTTCGCAATTTGTGCCGCCCATGCTCCCCCGGCATTGACGACCGTGCGGGTGGAAACCGGGCCGCGAGTGGTTTCCACGCGGAATGCGCCTTGCTCATCTGTGCCGATGCCTGTAACTTCAGTCCTCTTCCACAACGTGGCTCCGTGTTCCACGGCTGAGGCCATGAAGCCATTCATCACGCTGTAAGGATCCACAAATCCGTCGGTCGAGCAGAAGCTGCCGCCGAGAACGTCGTCAGAGCGGAGCTGCGGCAGCATGGCGCGAATTTCGTCAGCGGGAAGCAGACGGGCGGTCGTCAAACCGAGTTTCTTTTGCCGCTCGAAGTTGTCGCGCAGATACGCGAGGTGTGAGTCCTTGGTCGCGAGGAAAAGATAACCTTGCGGGCGATAATCGGCAGGATGGCCGACGACTTCTTCAAATTTGGCATAGAAAGGAATCGAGTACAGCGACATCTGTATATTGACGGGCGTGGAAAACTGCGCGCGCACTCCGCCCATGCTCTTGCCGGTGGAACCTTTTCCCTGCGAACTTTCCCGCTCAATGACCAGCACGCTCTTGCAACCCGCATGCGTGAGGTGCCAAGCGATGCTTGAGCCAACTATGCCGCCGCCGATGATGACCACGTCCGCTGTATGCATGCTATTTGGGCTTTAACGCCTCCCACTGCTTGAACAGGGCCTGCGCCTGCGCCAGAGTTTTTTCTGCGGCCTGGGATTCCTGGGTCGTGGGAGCGGCGTCGGCGCTATCCACGGCGACAATCAGCTGGCCAAGGTTGCCGATCACCTGCGCGAATGCCGGCTGCTGGCCGGGAGGACCTTCAGATTCAGCTTCGCCGCGGCGCCGTCGCGCGCCTGCAAGCTTCTTCTCATCGTCAGCGCTGATCTTTCCTGTCTGCGCTGCGGCGTGAATATCTTCGACAGCCTGGTTCGCCTGCTGCGAGGCTTGGACGAGTTTTAACTCCAGAGAGAATTGCTTTTCCAAATCCTGGGGCGTGGTTTTTACGCGAGGATCCATGGTGAGCTTGAAGGGCTGCGTGTATGTTTTGCCGTCGACGGTAAGCCGTACTTGATACCCGCCGGGAAGCGCCTGCGGACCAGCAGGTTCACGTGGCACGTCACCGCCTGCAATGGTAAACATGCTGTATCCGGGCTGGGCGACCGGCGGCGCGGCGTAGCGAACGTCCCAGACGAAGCGATGCATTCCCGCTGCGGTTGAGATCGGCGCTTCAGGCTTAAACCAATACATGGGGAAAGCCGGTGGCGTTGGGGGATGGAACGGCTGGTCTTTGCTGGAGTACGAACGAATGACGCTGCCCTTTGCGTCCAGCACATCAAGTTTTACCTCACCCTGCGCGGGCGACTTCAAGTAATAGTAGAAGATTGCTCCGGGCGGCGGGTTCTCTCCCGAAGGCTCTTCCGGCGGCAGAGGCGTGTCTCCGTGGGTGGTGGCGCGGATACGCATGGCGGTGGAAGGCTGGAAAAGATGCGCTGGGGCTGATTTGATTTCGTCAGTCATCTGACGCAAAGCTGAAATGTCATCCAGAATCCAGAAGGCCCGGCCGTGCGTTGCAATCACCAGATCGTTGTCTTTGATGACCAGATCATGTACGGGAGAAACCGGCAGGTTGAGTTGCAGCGGCTGCCATGAGTCGCCGTCATTGATAGAGAAATAAACGCCGAGTTCGGTTCCAGCAAAGAGCAGCCCTTTCTTGACCCGGTCTTCGCGTACGGCCCGCACGTATGCGCCATTGGGAATGCCGTTGTTGATTCGCGCCCATGTCTTGCCGAAATCCCGCGTGCGATAGATGTATGGGCCCATATCATTGAGCCGATGACGATCCACCGCTGCATAAGCCGTGCCTGCGTTGAAGTGTGAAGGCTCGACGATGCTGATCTTGCTCCAGTCAGAGAGTCCTGAAGGAGTGACATTGTTCCAGGTCTTGCCGCCGTCGCGCGTGAGCTGAATCAAGCCGCTATCTGTGCCTACCCAGATTTGTCCGGCGCTTACCGGCGAAGGCGCAATGGTATAAACCACGCCGTGCCCGCGTGCTCTGGCATTTTCAACCGTTAGCGGTCCGTCCTGTGACGCTTTTGGATCAGCGCCTGTAAGGTCTGGACTGATCTTCTGCCAACTGTTACCGCGGTCATTGCTGCGCAGCACGTACTGTGATCCGAAATAAAGAGTGTGCGGATCCTGCGGCGAGAAGACTACAGGAGATGTCCATGTATAACGATGCTCGGGATGAGCTTCACCGAAGTTGCGGATGGCATCCGGGGCGATGATCTGTGCCTGTCCGGTGCGACGGTCATAACGGAAGAGTTCTCCATAAGTTCCTCCCCCATAGATGATGTTGGAATCGGAAGGATCGGGTGCGATATAACCGCTCTCACCGGCGCCGGCAGGGTGCCAGTCGCGGAAGGTGATAGCGCCGTCATTACTGCGGCTGAGAATAAAGACGCTGCCGCTATCCTGCTGTGCGCCGTAAACGTAATAAGGAAAATCATTGTCAACAGCCACGTGATAGAACTGCGCCGTTGGCTGGTTATACCAACTGCTCCAGGTGTGGCCCGCGTCCACGCTGACGCCAGCGCCCTGGTCGCTGCCAAAGATCATGCGTTGCGGATTGCTGGGATCAATCCAGAGCGCGTGATAATCATCGCCGCCGGGTGCGCCTTTGATGGCGACAAAAGTTTTTCCTGCATCGGTGGAGCGATAAATCGAGACATTGGGAACATACACAGTGTCAGGATTTTTAGGATCGACGTAAATTTCGCCGAAATACCAAAGGCGGCCGAGGCGCGGATCTTTGCCGGTGCGGAGCCATGTTTGGCCACCATCGTCCGACTTGAACACGCCGCCTTCTTTCGTGTCAATCAATGCATAGACGCGCTGGCCGTGCGTGCCGCGTGCGACGGCCAGACCTATGCGTCCCCAATCGCCTTCAGGAAGTCCGCCACCTGTGACAGGTTTCCACTCAGTTCCGCCATCTATGGATTTGTAGATTGCTCCGTTGGTTGTGACGGGAGGATACGCGCTCCAGGGCGGACGCTGGTCATGCACCAGAGCTGCCCACACGGCTTTTGGATTATCGGGATCAAGCGTGATATCGATAGCGCCGGTGTTGTCGTCTTTGAAAAGGACTTTTTGCCATGTCGCTCCGCCGTCCGTCGAACGGAAAACGCCGCGCTCAGCGCTGGGCCCATATGCGCTACCCATGGCCGCGACGAATAATGTATCCGGATTGTGCGGGTCAATGGCAATACGGCTGATGTGCTGCGACGCGGTCAGCCCGATATTCTTCCATGTGTGGCCGGCATCAGTCGATTTGTAAACGCCATTGCCATAAGTCAGGTCGGAGCGGAAATCGGATTCGCCTGTGCCGACATAGATGACGTTGGGATTTGACGGAGCGACGGACAGCGCACCGATGGACGCGATAGGCTGGCTGTCAAAGATTGGTTCCCAAGTGATGCCGCCATTCGCGGTCTTCCACACGCCGCCGCCAACGCCGCCAAAGTAATAAACGTTTGGCTGGCCTTCAACGCCGCTTACGGCAACGGTGCGTCCGCCGCGGTGCGGGCCGATCATGCGCCAGCGTAGACCGTTGTACAGATTAGGATCGAGCTGCTGGGAAGATGCAAAGCCAGATAAAAGGACGAGAAGCGTGCAAAGTGGGATGAAGCGCACGAGAGAAAAGTTTTTCGACATAGGCAAGAGCATTGTACTAAGACACTCTTCCGTGTGGCGGAGCAATCTGGTAAATTCATCGGTACTCCATCCTCCAATTTTCAAAGGGTCCTATGAAAATCAGGGAAATCCGTGTGCCCGGCTATGAGCGTGTAGTGCTTGGGTCGGGCGACGCAGCAGGCTACCAGGGAATTATTGCGATCCATTCCACGACGCTGGGCCCGGCCGTAGGCGGCACCCGTTATTGGAGTTACAAGACTGAAGACGATGCGATGACTGACGCGTTACGTCTGGCTCGGGGCATGACCTACAAAAATGCATTGGCTGGATTGCCATTTGGCGGTGGGAAATCCATCATCATGCACGATGGCAAAGCTACCGATCGCGAGCAGCTTTTCCGCGCGCATGGCCGGATGGTTAACAGCTTTGCCGGTAAATACATCACCGCAGAGGACGTGGGCACGAGTCCAGCGGACATGGAGTATATCCTGAAAGAGACTACTTACGTTGGCGGATTGCAGGGCCGTTCGGGCGATCCGTCACCGCACACGGCGCGCGGCGTATTTCGAGCGATGCAGGCTGCGGCAAAGCACAAATGGGGAAGCGACGATCTGGCGGGAAAGACCGTCGCCATTCAGGGCTGCGGACACGTGGGATATTTTCTGGCCGGAGAGCTGGCGCGAGTCGGGGCCAAGCTGATTGTTACCGATGTGGATGCGGCCAAGGTAAAGCGCGCAATGGACGATCATGGAGCAAGCATGGTCGCGCTGGAAGAGATTTATTCGGCAGAGGCCGACATATTTGCGCCGTGCGCGCTAGGTGGAGTCGTCAACGATCAGACGCTGCCGGAATTCAAAGTCGCGCTGGTCGTGGGCGGGGCTAACAACCAATTGCTGGAGCCTCGGCATGGCGATCTGCTGGAGAAGCGGCGCATTGTTTACGCGCCCGATTACGCGGCCAATGCCGGCGGCGTAATCAATGGCTGCTGCCGCGAGATGATGGGATGGGACGTTGAGAAAACGCTGGCGAAGACCGATGCGATCTATGACACGCTGCTGACCATCTTTGCCATGGCTGAAAGAGAAAAGATTCCCACGTATCAGGCGGCTGATCGGCTGGCGGAAGAGCGGTGGAAACCTGTACTTCGTGCCTGATCAACGTGAGCGGGAATTCACGCAGATGTTTTCTTCATGTGTCTGGCGAGAAACGATCCTATTAGAGGACAAGCAACATCCGGCATCAGCCCACCGGCATGACCGGCGCCGCTGGTTACCTCTGCGGTTTCCCAACCCATTTTATGGAGCGCATCAGCATTCTTGCGCAAGGTAGCGATAAAATTCGTGTCATCGTTGTCTGCGGTATCATCAAAGTTCAGGCGCGGGCAGGTCAGCTTCGCGACCTCACTCTTCTCCGGCCAGTCTTGCAGGCTGCGATAGTAATTAATGTAGTGCACCATTTCGGCGCGTTCAGGATTCTGCTTGTGCAGCTCCTGGATGAATTCAAGCATGTGTTTGTAGGGTCCATCGAGCGCGGGCCAGCCGCCCACTACCAGCGCGATCACGCGTGGAGAGCGCGTGGCGAGCTGCAGAACTGCATTACCGCCCCATGAATACCCCGCAGCGGCAAAGCTGTCGACGTTCGCGGCATCGGCGATGGCCAGATAGTCTTTGCACATATTTTCCACCGTCAGGCGTGTTTCCTCCGGACCGGTTTCTTTGCCTTGAAGATGCGAATAATCGGACATCAGCAGCCGGTAACCGCCGCCAAGATGCTTTATGTAGCCTTCCTTGATTTCTGTTTGAAGCTTGACGTGGGCGGGGTTAGCTACCCGAGAAAACACTGGAGGCCCGAGAAATACGTTTGGACCTTTGGAATTGCCGTGCACTTCAAAGTAGGCGTCAGGGCCAAGGGTGGTTTTGACAAAGCCTTTGCTGAGCAAAGATGTCTGTTGAGTCTGATCTTGCTGGGTCGTTCCTGCGCGGGAAATAAGTAGTGCGCCCAGACCAAAGAGAAACTCGCGCCTGATCATTTTGTTTGTTCCTTGTTTTTTCTCTTAACATACAGCAGCTTGTCGACCTCCGCCACCACGTTGCCTTCTTCGTCCTTCACCAGCACTTGAAACTGCGGCTCGACTTTAGGCTGCGTCTCAGCAGCGGCGCGGATTTCAGCAATCTTTTCTTCCGTCAGTTCGAACGTCGCCTTCATTACGCCTTTGCCGGGTCGTTTGAAACGAATGTTCGCGGCTTTGTCCCAGACAATGTAATCGGGGCCGAGAATGTTGATCAACATGAGCATGTAAAACGGATCGACCATGGAATAGAGTGATCCGCCAAAATGCGTGCCGACGTAATTGCGGTTGTAGAAACGCAACGGCATCTCGACCTCTACACGGCGGAAGTTTTCTGCTATATGAGTGACGCGCACGGCGGCGCCCAGGTAAGGCGGATAGAGATTGACCCAGCGCTTCAGCTTACGGGCAGCGGCAGCGGATTTGCCGACGTTGTTTGACGTCAATGGACCCTCCGGATAAACCTTAACCACAAGGACACGAAGGACCACAAAGTGATTTCTTTATGTAGCTTATGGTTCAGCGTTTCCAAACAAAACAGGGTGCGCTTTTCGCGCACCCATGTCATACAGTTTTAAGTTTATTTTTTGGCGGGCACTTTTTTCGCGGCCATTGCACCCTTCTTCGCCGGGCTGGCCTGCCCGTGGGTCGGGTCAATCAGCAGGGTTGACATAGATGAGCTTGAACGGCCCTATGGCGTTGACCTGGACCACGGTTTCCCCTTTGGTCATGGCGTAATGGTTATGGTGCGGCGGCACAACTGCCAACGATTCCGGCGGCAAAGTCGTCATTGAGCTCTCGTCAAACTTATCGCCCATACCGACGTGAAATTCGCCAGAAAGTACGGTCACGTTTTCCGCCGTCGGATGCCAGTGCGGCATGATCCTGTAACCATCGGGCATCTTCAGACGGACTGTAAACAGCCCGGGCTTGCCTGGATCGCCGGCGAGGACGGCGAACTGTGCGCCGGACGGAAAGACGGCAGGGGCAGGCCCCCATTGGATCTTGTCGGGCGTGACCACGACCGGGGCGGGGCCCGCTGGTTTAGCTTTCGTTGCAGCTTTCTTCGGGGCGGCCGTCTGCGCCAGGGAAATCATAGGGAGCAGAAGCAGGATCGCCAACAATTTACGCATGTACCCTCCAGATGCAAATTGACGCTTATTCTTTCTGGCACCAGATTTTACTCTCTCCTGAATGAGCGTATAAGAAAAATGAACTGCTGGAGCCTGATGTTGCATCTCTTAAAATTCACGGAGGAACCATGACCGCTGACGTAGTTATATTGAATGTGTTCGCACTGGCCGTTGGGCTGGCGGCGGGCGCAAAGCGAATTCGATCGGAGCGCACCACGCGCAGCAATCTGCCATTTAGTGACGCGGTATGGCACGGCAATACGCTCTATCTCTGCGGACACATCGGCCTTGATCCAAAAACCGGCAGGCCGCCTGCCACTGCCGACGAAGAAGCGCGGCTGGTGATGGATGGCGTGAAGCGCACGCTGGAATCCGCCGGGTTGACCATGGACGATCTTCTCTCTGTTCAAATCTTTTGCTCCGATGTGTCGCTCTTCGAAACGTTCAACGTGGTTTATCGGACCTATTTTAAAGGTGAATTTCCAGCGCGGGCATTCCTCGGTTCGGGCAAGCTGTTGTTCGATGCTCGCTTTGAAGTGCAGGGAATTGCTGGAAGATCGTAAGTCTGTGGCCATTTCTATTCGGCGGTCGTGAAATAGATTTTTGCTTTAACTTCTGAAACTTTATTGGCAGGAAAGCCGCCCTGGCTGGCGTGCTCCCGCACCATCTTTTCATTGGGCGCGATATAGATGCAGTAAATCTTATCCTGGGTCACAAAACTTTCCACCCATTGAATTTGTGGTCCCAGGTTATTCAGTACGCCGCAAGATTTCTACGAGATGGCTTGCAGCTCTTCCGGTTTCAGGTTTCCCACGCCGGGAATTTCGCGCTCAATAACGAATTTGGGCAATTGATCTTCTCCTGTTTTTAAGTACAGAGATTCTCCATGCGTTAAAAACTTTTCGGCAAGCCGCGAAAGCGAAGCTCACCACTGATGGCCACTGATAACACTGATCAGGAAAAGCAAACCCGAACCCTTGAAACACGGAGGAACAGAGGAAGCGGAGGGTTTGGCTTTTCAATTCTGGCAATTACCCGGCTTTGGCAATTCTCCGTGTCCCCGTGGTGAGATTTGTTTTTTCCCTGATCAATACCATCTGTGGTGAAGATTTCATTCGTCGCAAGATGGTCGAATAGTGACTTGATCTCCCAAGACTCCTCCGCTTCCTCTGTTCCTCCGTGTTTCAAAGGTTTTGCTTTTCTGTTTTTTCTGATCAGTGGAATCAGTGCTAATCAGTGGTGGATTCCAGGTTAGGCTTTTGCGACAAAGGCATCGCGGTCGTACTTCAGCAGCTCGCCGATCCGTTCCAGCGTGATATCTGCCTGCGGATACGCCGCAAGAATTTTAGGATCAAGCGCATAGTGGCCTTGCCTGGGAAAGACCGTGGTGACTTTGCTGCCCCAGATTTTTTTCACTTCGGCCAGAATGCGGATCTTGTCATCGATCAACACGTAATGATCAGCAGGGAAGCGGCGTTCCACGTCGTCCAGTTCTTTTTCCTTGTGGATATAGATCAGCACATTGCCATTCACCGCCTCGTAAATTCCAGAGCGTTCAACCTTGCGCGGCTGGAAAACAACGTCGCCGTCAGAAAGAATTGCCGCCGTGCCCCATTGCTTCACGTGTTCAATGGCGTCCAGAGAATCAGGATAAAGTCGCGTGGCAAATGGGTAGTTGATGAGAAAGTGTGAAACCGTGAGCAGGCTGGGATCGCGCGGGTACTCCAGGCGATAGCGCTGCAGTGCGCCAAGATAATCCGCGTAGCCAAGCTCGGTGCGGATTTGCTCAAAGAAGTCCCAGTAGCGCTGCTGGCGTTCGGGGCCAACCTGCTGCGCCAGATGGCGCTTAAGATCGGCCGTGACGCGATCGTTATCAAGCAGCGTGTTGTCAACGTCAAAAAGAAAGACGAGATTGGCCATGGCGATCCAAAAATCTATATTAACCGTTCAAGTGAAATAAAAAGTGATGGGCTGCCGAAAGAAGCAGCCCATTCTGATGCACAGAATGCCCTTAAAAGGCTACGCTGAAGCAGCGCGAGCCTGAACGGGGGGGTGGAAAGCGGTCTTTTACTTCAGGCTTGAGCAAGTACCAGATGACGAAGGCGTCTACCGCGACCCAGAACAGGCTCCATACAACAGCTATTCCCTCAGAGCCACCATCGTCCGGACAACCCTGACAATTACTGGATGGTTGGCCGTCTTCTCTCTGATCCAGGTAGTTCAGCAAGCCCCAATCCATAAAAGGAGCGCATGGTCTTTGGATGTTCACGAGTTAGGCGTAATTGGCCGAGCCAGAAGTCACTTCTGGTGAAGGAATATTTCCATCGCCAGTGAATGGAAAACCAACAAAGGATAAGAAACCCAATAACCCCGCAGACGCTGCCCCAATGGCACCATATCCAAAGCAATCCTGAACACTATAATGTGGCTTTAGGAGAGACCGGTTTGGCTGTACGCACTCTGCCACCGTCCGCACGAAGATCCGTAGCCGCGCTCTGGTTTGCGGCATTTGCGGCTCTTGCTACCTTTTTGTTTTTCCTCCGGCTGGTGATGGCGCCTCACGCCGTCATTCTGTACGTGGCATTACCTTCTTTGGCTGCCGGGATTGCCGGTTATACCTGGGGCGCAGCCATTCTGGATCCATCTCGAGTCCAGAATTACGGCCACGCCGTGCTGCGCGGCTTTTTGGTTGGCGCGGGGACGTTCGTGATATTTGCCGCGCTCTTTGCTTGTGGCCTTCCCATGTTGGAAGGGCAATGGTCTTTGGGACGTGTTGGAGGTCTCTTTCTCTTTACTCTCATGCTCGGAATTCTTATGGGCGGCCCGCTGGCGGCGATCACCGGCATGACGGCCGGGATCACTCTATTCAAATTCGGCCGCCACTTCTTTGCAGAAAGTAGCGGCCGAGTTTCTGAAGCCAGCATTGTGTAACAGGAATCCTTCGCGATCTATTGCGTACCGTCAATCGCGAAATATCCTGCCGGCGCCGTTCCACCATTGCTCCCGCAGAACGCCTGAGCAGTGGCAGCCATCGCTTGGATAGCTTGTAGTGAAACGTCATCCTGATCGTGTGGTACAACCGCGGTAGAACAGGCAAAGGCACGATTGCCTGCCGGATCGACCGAGCTGGCTACGATCAGATAGACGCGGCCGTTGCCGCCTCCGCTCCGTTCTGCGCGCAGCAGAAGACCTGCCGCTCCGCCGCTTGCATCCGGTGAGAAGTTCCCGGAACCTTGAGCGAACTGGCTCTCGTTCGAGAACACCTTCACGGAAACAGGTTGTGGCCCGCTGCACTGGTCTTGCGCAGTTGCGGCAAAGCCAACGTTGAACATCGTGTGGTCCGGCGTCCAGAGGACCGGCGATCCCACTGAAGCGCTTACCGCTGGTGCCGTTGTGTCGCGAACGGTAGCCGTGGTTGTGCATGCTACCGGAGCTGACTTGCCGTCAGTGACTGAAATATTCAGGTTATGAACACCCAGTGTGAACGGTTGAGTCAACGTGAGCGCGGCTGTGGTGGGCGCAGGCCCGCTGGGCACCTGGTCCACGCGCAGTTGCGATCCATCGGCATTCCAGGTCACGGTCAGCGCGTCACCATCAGCGTCGGAGACGTGTGCCGTCAAGGAGACCGGCGTTCCCGCGTTGAGCGTGCACTCATTGACCGCAGCCGAGGGACAAACAATCGACGGTGGGTGATTGGGCGTGTTCAACACACTCGCTATGAGTGCGTTGGCATCTGCCGCCGAAACCTGCCCGATCGCCACAAGGCTGTTCACCAGGCTGGTAGCTAGTTGGCTTGCTGACGTGGCCAATCCCGCGCCAACACGGAAGTTTACGATCCGGGTTAACTGATCGGTGAGAGTTGGTGTCTGGGACACGAGCAGTCCGTTTTGTTCCGCGCTTGTCTGTCCATTGGCCAGGGCCTGCAGAAACGCCGCGGTGTTGCGCTGCAACGTTGGCGACGAGCAGGCATCTCCAACGCCATCGAAGTCCGAATCCTTCTGGTCTGGGTTGGGCACCGTGGGACAGTTATCCAGTTCATCTGGGACGCCGTCTCCGTCGGTATCGACGCCAGTGGCTGGTACTCCGTTCCGCACCTGGAAGACATATCTTCCCGCCTGATTGCTGCCAAAGCTGTTATGGATCAGGCCTGTGGAAGGATTGTTGTCGAGGAAAGATCCGGGCAATCCCGAACCGGGCAGCTCAAAGAACGTCCCCGGAGCTCCGCTGCCGTTGGAGAATCCAACGCGCGCTGCAGCTCCGCCCTGGCATGCGCCGTTGCCGCCGCTGGCCTCACCGGTTTCCCATTGAATTGAGTTGTAGTTGAACTCAATGTCAAAGTTGCCGGGAGCTGAATCCGAGCGGTCAACCAGCACCACCTGGAAGAAATCCAGCACGCTGGTGATTTCGGCAAAGCAGCCAACGCCCGGCCACGTGACAGCGAAGGCAGGATGCCCATCGACGGTGCCGGGGCCGTACGTCACTTGGTTTCCGACTCGCGTATCCACGTCCGCAAAGAACGGTGCAATGATCTCGCGTTGCGTCGTCTGCAGGCTAAACGGCGTGAATTCAGAGAGCTGCTGATCAAATGTTACGTTGCCGTTGTCATTCACAAACAGTGAAGAGAACGTCTGTCCGAAGAAGTTGATGGGGAAGCCGATGGCCGTAGGTCCGCTGGAGCCATCGTCATTCGGCGGTAAGGCAAAGCTGTCGAATCCGGTGCGAATCGCTCCGCCCGATCCTCTTGGCCCTGCCACCGGCACCGTAAACGGGAAAACGCTTCCGGTTGAGGACACGGTCCCTGAGACGTCTGACTCGGTGATCGAAGGAACCGAAAGGTTCGGCAGCAATTGGGTGAATGACATCGACAAGGCAAACGTGCTGTCCACCGGGCCGATAATCTGCGTGTTGTAGACGCCCGCTTGCGGCTCCACGATCACCACAGCGTTGCGGGCTGAATTCTGGATGTATGTGGAACCGGGAATCTCATTCACGATTGTGCCATCGGGCAACGTTCCTGTTCTCAGCCCGTTAGGATCGGTTACCAGAACGTTGTTGGGCGGGTCCTGGAACGCGGCGATGGAGGTCACGCCGTCAAGATTGGCGATTAGGTTGGTATGCACGAAAGTTTCAATGCTCTGGAGCATTGAGTTGAAATCGCCAGTCGGCGGGTTCAACGCGTCAAGATTTACGTAGAAGGTAAGCGGCCCCGTATTTGTGTGAATTCCCAATGGCCCGGTGATATCAAAACCGGGAGTGAACCATTGCGCCACCCTGGCTGATCCGCCGGGAGCGGCGTTGATGAAACAATTGTTTGCGCCTGAGCCAAAGGAGAAATTGCACTGCGGAATGGACGATGTGTCGATGCCGCCCTGGTCGAAGATATTTACACTGGCCACGGCCTGGCTGGTTGCTACCTGAATCGGTGGCCCGAAATCAAATCCAAGCTCCGTATCCTGGAACAACACTGGCAGCGCACCTAGATTGGAAGTTACAGAGCATTGCGAAGCCACTCCCCCTCCACCTGAAGTGAACGTTAGCGGAATCGAGCCATAGATCACTCGATAGTCCTTAGTCCTTCAAGGCCAGCTTCACCGGCGCATTCACCTGCGGCAGCGTGACTGGCGTGCCAGTTCCGGCAGGTGGGCATGGCGGAAGCGGCGGAGGCGGTGGCGGAACGCTGCTGCCCCAGAACAGCGGGTCAGGCGAATACGTAGTATCAAAACCGGCGGTTAGCGTGCCGGCGCTCTCCAGAGGAATCTGAAATTCCGCAATCAGGTGATTGAAAGGACAAGTTGGCGACGTACCGAAACTCGCCCGGCCACGCTGGCCTTCAATCTCAGGCACGCGGGTCTGTCCGCCGACCGATTGCACCTGGCCGTTCTCAAGAAAGATGATGGTGCCATCCACAAAGATGTGAATGCTGTAGTGCACCAACGCGGGCGAGCCTGAAGCCTCATCAACGTTGGCAAAGTTCACCAGGAAATAATCATTCGGCCCCAGCGGCGCAGTGCGTGAACACTCGTCATACATCAGGAAAAAAGTATCGGGAGGTCCGCCAGGATTCAGGAAAGCGCCCTGGTCAGCATAGAGATAACTGTTACTTTGCGGGAAGAAAACAGGCGTGATGTCTGACCACTCCTGATGACCGTCCGGGCAAGTGGTAAAACTGCCGTCAGTTGAATGGCAAAAAGCGCTCTGGTTGCTCGCGGCGTGAGCGGTTGGCGCAACGAATGCAAAGAGGACAAAAAACAGGCAGACCAACAGAAAACGGCGATTACTGTCGTGCATTCTTTCACGTCCTTTGTTGTTTGCTTGCGACCATGGCGCCACGGCGCCGCGCATCGCTCCAGCAATATGTTTCGATTTTGGTGTGGGGAAGAGTACCACCTTGTGTGTTACTGAGAGATAAAAATCATCGCAAAATGCAAAAATTCTTTGGGTATCGACCGGGGCACACGCTAGCGTAGCAACTAGATTGCACAATTAACGAAAGCGAATGCTAGCCATGGCACGTGGGAATCCGCGGCGGATCAATATGCGAATTGCGCCTTCGATGATCTTCAACAGGAAAAGTCGGGCACCGAAATCTGGTTTTGGCTGATGCGCGGTGCCCAGCCGGCTACCAGTGCCGGTGCCCGACTCTTTGCCGGAAGCCCGATTCCGGCCTTCCTCACCACCCCGAAGGGCGATGAAGAAATCAATTTTGGGATTGCTGAATTTCAACTTGCTGCTTGAGGAGCACTTTCAGGATTGCCGCGATTCCTGCAAGAAAGTCCACGAATCTCTGGTGTGAATGTGCTGGCAAACTCATCCGTTTTGCTGCAACGGATACTTCTTGCCAATTTTCTGAATTCACTTTAGGTGGACCCTGAACGTGCTCTGGGCTCAAGAGCTTTGGACGAAGGCTCTAGCGTCTAAGGGGTATTAGCAGATTCGGCGGGCCCTGTCTTGGCAGAGAGGCGATGCCGTTATGGATCAAGAGTTGTGGGAGTGCAAAATCTAGCAGCTGTCCGGTCGCTTTAGCGATGCGTTGCGGCGCTTCCACCTGAATATTGGGGGCATGCCTGGTGATCTGGCTGGGAACAACGTAATTGAAATCGACTGTAACGACAGGCGGGATATCGTCATAAGGGTCCGGATCGTACGAATCCGACCAGCAGATGGTGCCCCCGGCCAGGAAAAACATCAGGCCAAGAACAAAGCCACGCAACGATCTATGAGAAAGCAAAAACATTCTTTGCCAATCCCTGGGAAAGACTTCACCTGAGCGCCTGACTCAGCGTGACAACGCATATATTAGCAGGAATCTTTAAAGAACCTTAAGTTTTTTGAGCAGCTCATCTTTTAGGTGGATTGGCGGGCTTCTTCTCTGTCTGATGTGCCTAATGCATTGCCGATCAGCTGCTGGTCTCACCGCCACTCAAAAGCGCCCCTCGGCGATTGCGCAACCGTAGTCCCAATCCCCCATTTACAATGCCTGCGTGACAGACTTGAAAGACAAAACGGTTTTTATCACGGGGGCGGCCCGCCGTTTGGGTAAAGCCATCGCGCTTGCCATGGCCCGGTCCGGGGCGAACGTCGCATTCACCTTTCGCTCGTCCGCCAATGAAGCTGAACAAACGCTCAAAGAAATAGAGGCTACCGGCGTGCAGGCTCTTGCTTTCGAATGCGATCTGCGCCGGGCAGAAAGCGCCCGAAAAGCGGTTGAAACCGTCCTGAAGCATTTCCGTCAGATCCACTTGCTGATCAACAATGCGGGCGTCTTTGAAACCTCAAATATAGAAGAGATTACAGCGGAACAGTGGGATGAAGTTTTCGCGGTGAATGTCCGCGCGCCGTTTCTGGTTTCGCAAAGCTGCATTCCCTCGCTGCGTAGTGCCCAGGGCCGTATTATCAATATGGGATCGTTAGGTGGTGAGAAGCCTTGGGCTACGCATGCGCACTACTGTTCTTCCAAGGCTGCGCTTCACATGCTTACTAAGGTAATGGCCAAGGCCCTGGCCCCGGAAATTGCCGTTAACTGCGTTGCGCCTGGCATGATCGATGCTGGCGCGGGAGAAAAAGATCCGGAGCTCCTTCAGCGTCTGGCCGCGCATACGCCCATGAAGAAGAATGGATCGCCGCAGGACGTTGTAAGCGCGGTGATGTATTTCGCCACCGCGCCGCACTTCATCACAGGCCAGATTCTCACCATTGATGGCGGCCTAAATCTGCGCTGATCAGGGCGATTCCAACTATCCGACCATTCGCATTTATCCGGACACAATAGAAGCTCATCATTTTAGTTACGTTTCCGCGACCGAAGACGCTCGCCTTCACAAAAATCGCAAATTTTGCCCAAAAATACCTTGAATTCCCTTTTTATTCGCTATATGATGTTTTGCATGAGGAGCATCCGGGACATCCTTCGGGAAGAAATGGAGGAATGCACACAAATCCGCGCCAATGAATTAGCTATCCTCAAATTTTTCCAGACGTCCGCCGGCAGGAAGTGGCCGGGATCGGTTGAGCTGGAGAGGCGGAGGCTATTGATGCGGAGATCGCTAAGCTCATATGAAAGCACATCTAACACTGATTGAGGGACACATGACGGCTCTGAAGAAAAATCCTGCCAGCGTTCGACCCAATGAAACTGCTAAATCCTCACCGGCATCATCGGGTTTCTTGGGATCAAGATTCAATATCGATAAGGTAAGAGCATTTGTTGCGGAACTGGAGGTGCCGTTCAGCCCGTCGCTGATCGAGTGGAGGGTGGTAAGAGTTAGCGAGGACCGGAGTCGCGGTCAGGTCCTTCCCTATGCTGATCAGCGGGCCTACACTGACCGCCTGAATGAGCTCTTTACTCCGGCAGGATGGACGCGGACATATACGGTCCAGACCAGCGCTACCTTCGAGCGCAGCCGGGACAATAAAGTTGCAGCCAAGGTGTTTGTCACGTGCGAACTTACAATTCATGGAATCGGTTCCCATTCCGCCACCGGAGAGGAATGGACGGACAACGAAAATGCTGGAACCAGCGCCGAGGCGCAGGCTTTCAAGCGCGCCTGCTCCTGTTTCGGACTGGGAAGATATCTATATAACCTTAGCGGCGTATGGGTGGAGCTGGACGAACATGGACATCCGGCGGAAACGCCGCAGCTTGGCGGCTGGGCTACGCCCGAGGGATGGCGAAAAGGCTTGCGGTCCTTGCCCCACGGCGAATCCGGAGCGGTGAAGCCGGCTGCCGCAGACAAAAGGAAGAAGAATTCCCGGTCCGACGAGCCGAGTATTTCGCTCGAAGACAGGCGAATGATTCAGCAGATCGAAGCCATGGCGCAGCCGCTGGGCAAAGCCATGTACCGGGGACTACTGAAGGCCATAGCGCGCGTCTGGAAGCCCTCAGAGATAAACGACCGTGTGGTATTGGAGAAAGTTTTGGCCACCATGCAGTCGGCCGCCCAAGGGCTTCGCCGGCTGGAAGCCGCGCAGGAGCGGATCGGATCTGAAGCGACAAAGGCCGTCATGAACTCATTGCATGTCAGGTCTGTGGCGCAAGTGGACAACCTGGAAACCCTGAGGCAGCTTGTGCGCGCGCTCGAAGAAAACGCCGACCAGATCAGCGCCTGATAGCAGCCGGCCATTTATCAGGAAATAGCAAAAGGTTTTGAATTTTCATTCAATCTTCATTGAGGATGATTGCGCAATTTTTCTTTATGTCCTTTCAAAAAGCAGTGGGAAGCTGCATTTATGAGCTGCGGGAACGCATGGGACTCACGCTAGAGCAGCTTGCGGAAAGGTCCGGACTCTCCGTTAGCCGTCTCATAGCGATCGAACACGGCGAGGTGGACATCAAGCTGGGAACGCTGCTGCTCCTCGCTATGTCTCTGGACGTCACGCTGCCGGAGTTGTTTGGCTGTATCTCGGGAAAGGTGGGCAGCCTAAAAGCACCGCCAAAAGGGCTTCTTATTGCCTTTCCAAAACTGAGCAAGGCACAAAGCAAACCGTAATTATCGCTGGCTCACAAACGCCTTCACCACAATCGCCCGCGGATCTTTCCCTAATGGGATCATTGTTTCCAGGGACGGCACGTCCGGCTGTGGTCTGCCTTTGTTGTCGATCAATGAAAGCACAGTCATATCGCCGCTTCCGGTGTTTACTACCAGTAAGAGTAACTGGTTTGGGGAAAGCGCCATGCTCTCCGGATGGCTGCCAACCGGCACGGAGGCCGTGCGTTTGCCGTTATCGATGTTGTATACCGCTACCGAATCGGACCCAAAATTCGCCACATACAGCAGCGCATTGTCCGGTGAAACCAGCCCGCGTGCCGGATGGTCCCCAATCTGGAAGGTATTGTTCACCTCATTTGTTGAGGTCACGATTTCAGAAATCGAGCTATCGTCATAGTTCGATACAAAAACCTCGCCGCCATCCGGTTTCACCGCAATATGCGCGGGGGTCTTGCCCACATCCAGCAACGTGAGCAGTTTGTCCGTCTTTAGGTCTACTGCCGCCACCTGCCGGGATTCACTGCATGCCACAAAAACCTTGCTGGAATCCGGAACAATCGCCAGCTCCACTGGCTTGGCGCATACTGCCACTTTGTCGCGTACTTCCAGTTTTTGCGTATCCACAACAGCGATAGAATTTTCATCCCTCAACGCCACAATCGCCAGCTTGCCATCCGGCGTCAATCGCGCAAGATTGCTCCCATTCCCCGTTGGGATGTATTTGATCACCTTGCGCTGGTCCAGATCGATAACTGAAAGGTTAGCCGATCCGGAATTTGCCACGTAAGCTCGCTTGCCGTCAGAAGAAACGTCCACAAAAAATGGCGCGCGATGCACGCCGATGGTCGAAACCACCTTGTTCGTTTCGGCGTCAATCACGCTGATGTTGTTGGATTCCGTATTGGAGACGTAGATTTCGTTCTTTCGGGGATTCACGGCCAGCCCCGTCGGGCTGCGTCCTACTGAAACGGTGGCAAGGATTGACAAGGCGCGCAGGTCGATCACGGTTACGTTGTTGCTGCCGCCATTGGAAACATAGGCGTATTCGCGATAATTAGCGCTGGGTTCCGGCGTGTCCTTGCAGCCTGCAAGCAGGGCAAGGGCAAGACATGCCGCTAACGTTAGTGCTCGCAAGTTATCTGCCGGCCTTGGCAACTGCAGGCTGCGTGCGTGGCTGCTGGATGTTGCGGTGCAGCACGGCCGCAATCTGCCTTATCTCATGCATCATCTCGTCGAATTGATCAGGGAAGATAGACTGGACACCATCAGAAAGAGCATGCTCAGGATCGTTGTGCACTTCCACCATGATTCCATCGACGCCCACTGCCACTGCGGCGCGCGCGAGCGGCAGAACTTTGTTGCGTTTTCCCGTTCCGTGGCTTGGATCAACGACAATCGGCAAATGGCTCAACCGCTGCACGGCGGGCACAATACTCAGGTCCAGCGTGTTGCGCGTGTGGTCGGCAAAAGTGCGGACGCCGCGCTCGCACAGAATCACTTCATAATTGCCTTCACTTAGGATGTATTCCGCCGCCATTAAAAATTCTTCCAGCGTGGCGGACATACCCCTCTTCAACATCACCGGCTTGCGAAGCCGTCCTACCTTCTTTAGAAGCGAAAAGTTCTGCATGTTGCGCGCGCCAATCTGGATTACGTCCGCATATTCCGCCACCAGATGCAATGATTCCTCGTCCAGCGCTTCTGTAATAATCCGCAGCCCAAAACGGTCGCGGATTTCCGCCATGATCTTCAGGGCTTCCTCTCCCAGACCTTGAAATGCGTAGGGCGATGTACGCGGCTTGTAAGCTCCTCCGCGGAAAAACCTGGCGCCGCCCTTGGCAATTCGTTCTGCAATCGCAAAAGCCTGTTCACGGGATTCAATAGAGCAAGGTCCTGCCACTACTCCCAGGTCGCGACCGCCAAAACTTCCATCGCTGCCGGCAAAGGTAATGACCGTATCTTCTTCCTTGGCATCGCGGCTTACCAATTTGTACGGCTTGCTTACGTGTATGACTTCCTGCACGCCGGACATTTCGTCCAGCACGCCTTGCTCCATGGCGCCTTTATTGCCGGTAATGCCAATGGCGGTGCGCTGCTCCCCTGGTATGGGGTGCGCCCGGTAACCGAGTGACTCAATTCGCTCGCAAACCGCGCGAACCTGCTCCTCAGTGGCATGCGCCTTCATTACGACTAACATGATTGTGGCCCTCGTTGACCTTCAGTTTACTTTGATTTTGTCATCAGTAGCAATCAAAAGCTGGGAGCCACCCGGCTCTGCGACCCATCTTTAGCATGTTAAAATCAATCATTTAGCACATGCCTTCAGGGAATCCAGAGCGTAAGCGCCTTGCCATGTCTAAGCCAAAAATCCTTGGCGTTCATGAGCGCAAGCGGCTGAGCATGAAGGACGTGCTGCTATGGGCGGAAGGCGAGCCGCCCAAGCCTGGTCCCAGGCGCATCGGCATACATACCTCGACGGCCGGCGGTGTTGAGATGGCTGCGGAGCGGGCTTACCGCCTGGGAGCAAACACGTTCCAGATTTTTTCTTCCAGCCCACGGCAGTGGCAGCCGTACTCGCTGTCGCCCGCGCAATGTGACGCCATGCGGGGTTTGCGGGAGAAATATGGAATTGGCCCAATGGCCATTCATAGCAGTTATCTGGTGAACCTGGCCAGCGCCACGCCGGAGTTTCATCGCAAGTCGGTGGCGGCTTTTCGTGGAGAACTGGAACGCGCGCTCGCGCTTTGCGCGGAGTTTCTGGTTTTGCATCCCGGTTCCTTTCGCGGACGCAGCCGCGAAGAAGGCCTGGAGTTAGTCGCACACTCGATTGCAGAAGCCGCCGAGGGCTTGGAACTGGAAAAATCCAACCTTCGCGTTCTGATTGAGAACACCGCTGGCTCGGAGTTTTCTCTCGGTGGATCGTTTGATCAAGTGGCGCATCTGTTGCACTACCTGCGGCCCGTGTGTCCGGTGGGTGCGTGCATCGACACATGCCACACGCACGTTTCCGGTTATGACATTGTTTCTGAAACCGGATGGCATGAAACCATGCAGAAGCTGGATGAGACGATCGGGTTGAAGAACGTAATGGTCTGGCATTGCAATGACGCGAAAGATGCGCGCGGCTCAAAGCGCGACCGCCACGAGCACGTCGGTAAAGGCACGATTGGCCTGGAAGCGTTCCGCTGGTTGTTGAACGATCCGCGCACCGAGCACGCGGCGTTCATTGCGGAGACGCCGATTGAAGATCCCGGCGACGATTTGCGTAACATAGAGACGTTAAAATCATTGGTACAGGTAGCCACGGCCCCGGCAAAGCGGAAGAGAGCATAGCAGAGATGTCCGACACCAAAATAGAAATCACCGCGAACCAACCCGAGCAGCGCGAGCTTCGCTACGAGCCGCAGCGTATTGAAGAAAAATGGCACGCGCGCTGGGAAGCTGATCCCGCGCTCTATGCCGCAGAGCCGCATACCAGCAAGCGCAAGAAATATTACGTGCTGGAAATGCTGCCGTATCCTTCCGGCGCATTGCACATGGGTCACGTGCGGAATTACGCCATTGGCGACGCGCTCGCACGTTTTATGTGGATGAGCGGCTACAACGTGCTCCATCCCATGGGCTGGGACGCCTTCGGACTTCCCGCGGAAAATGCAGCCATCAAAAACAACGTTCCACCTAAAGAGTGGACGCTCCGCAACATTGCGCACATGAAATCGCAGATGAAGCGGCTCGGCTTTGCCTATGACTGGTCGCGCGAAGTCGCCACCTGCCTTCCGGAATATTACAAGTGGAACCAGTGGTTCTTTTTAAAGCTTTACGAGAAAGGCTTGGCATACCGCAAAAAGAGCCGGGTGAACTGGTGTCCGGAATGCGCCACCGTGCTTGCCAATGAACAAGTGGTGGATGGTTGCTGCTGGCGTCATGAAGAAACGCAGGTTGAGACGCGTGATCTGGAGCAGTGGTTCGTCCGCACCACTAATTATTCTGACGAACTTCTTGCCGGGCTCGACAAGCTTGAAGGCTGGCCGGAAAAAGTGCGCACCATGCAGCGCAACTGGATTGGCCGCAGCGAGGGCGCGTTGGTCGATTTCAAAATCGATGGCGTCATCTCCGCCACGGACAAGATTACAGTTTTTACCACGCGAATCGATACCATCTATGGCGCAACTTCCATCCAGCTTGCGCCGGAGCACCCTATCGTCGCCGAGTTGGTAGGCAACGATCCGCATTTGCATTCCAAGGTTGAAGACCTTGTCCGCGAACAAAACCGCGCCAGGGAATCCGGCGATGTTGGCGCAATCGAAAAGCACGGTGTCTTTACCGGACGTTACGCCATCAACCCCTTCAACCAGGAAAAGGTGCCAATCTGGGTGGCCAACTACATTTTGATGGACTATGGCACCGGTGCGATTATGTCCGTGCCCGCGCACGATGAGCGCGACTATGAATTTGCCCAGAAGTATGGTCTTGAAGCGCGCATCGTCATTCTTCCGCGCAGGACCGGTCAGCCGCCCGCGCCTGGCGAGCCTGAACCGCCTGTGCTTCCTTACACGGAGAAAGACAGCCTGCTCATTAACTCAGGGCCGTTTAGCGAGCTATCGAATCAGGAAGCCATCGAAAAAATGACTGCCCAGGCGGAGAAGGGCGGCTTTGGCAAGCGCACCGTCACATATCGCTTAAAGGATTGGGGCATCTCACGCCAGCGCTACTGGGGCACGCCCATCCCAATGCTTTACTGCGAGCAATGTGGCGTGCTGCCTGTGCCGGAAAAGGATCTTCCGGTCGTGTTGCCGGATAATGTTGATATCACCTTGTCCGGCGGATCTCCGCTCGGACGCGTCCCGGAGTTTGTCAATGCCAAGTGTCCCAAATGCGGCGGTGTTGCCCGCCGTGAGACGGACACCATGGACACGTTCGTCGATTCATCCTGGTATTTCTACCGCTATACCAACGCCCATCTCGCGGACCGTCCGCTGGATACCGCTACTGTCGATTACTGGTTTCCCATTGACCAGTATATTGGCGGCGTTGAACACGCGATCTTGCACTTGATTTATTCGCGATTCTGGACCAAGTTCATGCGCGATCTTGGCATGGTGCATAACGACGAACCTGCAACGCGCCTCTTTACCCAGGGCATGGTCATTAAAGATGGCGCCAAAATGTCCAAGAGCAAAGGCAATGTCGTTTCGCCTGATGAGATGGTGGCAAGGTTCGGCGCGGATTCCACGCGCATGTATTCGCTTTTCGCCACGTCTCCTGATCGTGAGCTTGATTGGCAGGAAGCCGGTGTTGAAGGGGTGCATCGCTTCCTCGGCCGGGCCTATCGCTTTGTGATGCGCAACGCCGGCATTGCCGGCAAGACTTCATCCGGCAACGCTGCTGGTTCCTCTGCGTCTGTTGAGCTTTCACCCAAGGCTCGCCAGATTGAGCGCAAACTCCACCAGACCATCAAACGCATCACTGAAGATTTTCAGGGACGCTGGCACTTCAATACTTCAGTCGCGGCGATCATGGAATTTGTAAACCAGCTTTACGCTGCCGAAGATGAAATCAGCTCCGGAAAATTTCCTTCGGCGTTGCTTGCGGATATCCAGCGCCGTCTTGTGCTTTTGCTTGCTCCTTTCGCGCCATATCTTGCCGCCGAACTTTGGGAAGTCCTGGGTGAAAGTGAAAGTATTCTCCGTTATCCGTGGCCCGCTTATGATCCCGCTTTGGCCAAAGAAGACGAGATTACCTACGCAATCCAGGTCAACGGCAAGCTTCGCAGCCACATCGTCTTTCCCGCGGACACTCCTGAAGATGCCGTGCGTGAGCGCGTCCTTGCCGATGAAAAAGTGCGTGCCGCCACTGATGGCAAACAGGTCGCCAAGGTAATTGTTGTCGCAGGCAAGCTCGTCAACGTGGTGGTTAGATGACCACAAATGATGAGTGGCAAGGAAAAACGTCCAAGCCTCCCAATCCCATTACGCAGGGTCTCCGTGCTGTCACGCGTGACCCTGTCATTTTTCTCGTCGAGATTCTTTGGCGCTGGTCATTTGCGGTTCTGGCCTGCATGCTAGTCGCCGGCGTTGGCATGATGCTTTTAGGCCCATTGCACGTTGGAAAAGCCTGGGACACAGCCTGGGGAAGCCGCGATCCGCAAAGAATAGGGCAGCTGGTTGTGGCCGTCATGTTGCTTCTCGGAATCAAGGTCATTCTGTTTGCGGCCATCGGCGTACCATTGGCGATCGCCCTTATCTGGAGCATTCTCGCGGCCATGGGACGTTTCGCCACCGTCCGGAGGTTGCGCGCGGGGCTCACGTCGCTCCGCTTCCGCAGCATTTTTGCGCTGCAGCTCTTGCGTGGGTTTATCAGTTGGTTCTCTTTGGTATTGTTGGTCACCGCCAGCGTTGGCGAGATGCTTATTGCCACTCACGGCCCTCAGCCGGACCTTGTTCTTTATTACCTGATGATGCTGCCATCGGTTGTTCTGATCAGCGCTTTCTGGCTCACGGCGAACTGGTATCTTTCTCTGGCGGCAATTTTCGGTCGCGAGGGCCAAAGTTTTCGCGGCGCGCTACGCCAGGCCCGCCACACCGTCCGCCAGCAGCGTTCTGATTTTGCTGGCACGGGGTTCGTGTTTCTGCTTTTTCGCGTTGTCGTCCTACTGATTGTCACGGCAATTTGTGGGCTCACATCAGGAATGGTCGCCTCTTCACCCCAGAGTTATTTCACGCTCTTGATAATCATTTCATTGGCGTACTTCGCCGTGGCGGATTTCCTTTATATGGCCAGGATGGCCGCTTATCTCGCGCTGGCCGCCGCGCATGTCGATCCCGCCGCTGGACCAAAACTTGTCGCCACTTCCTCCGGAACGCCTGTTGAGAACACCCCGATTCTTTGATTTGCGTTTACACTCTTTTACCTTTACAGTCTGGCGCGAATCAGAAATAATTGTTCGTGGAAGAACAATCCATCGTAATCCTCGACTTTGGCTCGCAGTACACGCAGCTTATTGCGCGCCGCATCCGCGAACTCAAAGTATTTTCCGTCGTCCTCCCTTGTACCGCTCCGTTGGATGAAATCAAGAGCTACCGGCCTGTCGGCATCATTCTGAGCGGAGGGCCTTCGTCCGTTTACGATCATGACGCTCCACCCGCCGATGATCGCGTGCTCGCCCTTGGCCTGCCTGTGCTCGGCATCTGCTACGGCCTACACTTCATCACGCACAAGCTCGGCGGCAAAGTCCGTCCTGGCCCCAAACGTGAGTATGGCCACGCGGAAATCAATGTCAAAGGCCAGTCTCGACTGTTTGAAGGCCTGCCGCCCTCGCTCAACGTCTGGATGTCCCACGGCGACGAGGCGCTTGAACTCCCCGCCGGCTTCACCGTCATGGCCCGAAGCAGCAACGCGCTGGCTGCGATGGAAAATGAATCGCAGAAGATCTGGGCGGTGCAGTTCCATCCTGAAGTTCACCATACCAAGCGCGGCGTTGACCTGTTGCGCAATTTCGTAGTCAACATCTGCGGCGCGCGCGGTGATTGGACTCCTCAGCACTTCATCGACGAAACCATCCGCCAGGTGCGCCAGACCGTGGGCGAGCAGGGAAGAGTGATCTGCGCGCTTTCCGGCGGCGTTGATTCCGCCGTGGCTGCCACCTTGGTCGATAAAGCTATTGGCCGCCGCCTGATCTCCGTCTTCGTCAACAACGGCGTGCTACGCAAAAATGAATTTCAAAAAGTCCAACAGAATTTGCGCGACCGCCTTGGTCTGAACGTTGTGGCCGTTGATGCGACAGATCGTTTTCTCAACAAGCTTGCGGGTGTCATCGATCCGGAGAAGAAGCGCAAGATTATCGGCAATGAATTCATTGAGGTCTTCGATCAGGAAGCGCACCGGCTGGAACAGCAGATCGGCAAAGTAGACTGGCTGGTGCAGGGAACGCTTTACCCTGACATCATCGAATCCCGCAGCGTGCGCGGCCCTTCGCAGACCATTAAGTCTCACCACAACGTCGGCGGCCTGCCGGACAAGATGAAGCTCAAGCTTATTGAACCTTTAAAGGATTTGTTTAAGGATGAAGTTCGCCGCATCGGCCGGGAAATGGGTATGCCGGAAGAGATTTTGCAGCGCCAGCCTTTCCCCGGCCCGGGACTCGCCGTGCGCATTCTGGGCGAGGTCACGCCGGAACGGGTCGCATTGCTGCAAGAGGCCGACGAAATCGTTGTGAATGAAATCCGGCGCGCTGGCCTTTACACGCAGATTTGGCAGTCGTTTGCGGTCTTGCTCCCGGTAATGTCAGTGGGTGTAATGGGTGACCAGCGCACTTATGCTTACACCTGCGCCATTCGCGCCGTTCACTCTGAAGACGGCATGACCGCCGATTGGGTTCCGCTGCCGTATGATGTTCTCAAAGCAATTTCCACGCGCATCGTGAATGAAGTTCGCGGCATCAACCGCGTGGTGTATGACATTACGTCAAAGCCGCCGGGGACGATTGAGTGGGAGTAAACTCTACATAAAAGGAATGTAGTTAAGCAGTTTCGAGAGCGCTCAGAAAAACTTGCGGCGGCAAATAGGCGTGGTCGCGCATGTAGTGGTAAATCAGCGTAGGCGCGGCGTACTCGATCTCGTCTTCACCTTGAACTCGAATCTCCGCGTCTCCGAGTGTCAATTCTTTGTGCCCGGAACTTACGGTAATAGGATAGGCCTCGCAGAACGGGCAATGATGCCAACCCCGCATTCGATTGACCGGAGTGCTGCAAAGAAAGAGGATCTTTGCCAGCAATGAATCATCAACTTTGCCCTTAGGGAATCCATGACTCTTATCCAGCCAACCCACGTTAAGCACCTTGGCGGGCGCGGCGGACGGCAGAGTGCAGTAGCTGTACGAACTCAAATCCGGGAAATAGGCCACATTCAAGATCATACTTAACGATTGAGTGGGAGTAAGATAAACGACCATGAAATTTGATGTTCAATCCGTCTCTCGCGATATTGCAGATTCGCGCCGCCGCGCTCAGGCGCTGGTGGACAATGTCTCTGCCGATGAACTTACGCGCCGCCCTGATCCCGGCAAATGGTCCATTGCCGAGTGCCTGGCGCATCTCAATATGACCGCGGAAACGGTGCAGAAGATTATGGCGCGCGGAATTGAGCAGGCCAAGCAGGAGAAGAGATTTGGCGAGGGCCCGTTCTCCTTAGGCCCCAATGGACGTCTGTTAGTATGGATTGCCGAGCCGCCACCCAAGTTCAGGATTCGCGCACCCAAGAACGTGCGTCCGCCCGCTGCAATCGATGATCCCCTGCAAGTGCTGTCGGCTTTTATGAAAGCGCAGGATGAATGGGAACGGCTGATGCGGGAGCAGCAAGGACTTGATCTGGCAAAGATCAAGGTCGGGCAGGGAATTTTCAGAATGCGCCTTGTCGCCGCGCTTCCCTGGATGATGGCACACCAGCGGCGACACTTGTTGCAGGCAGAAAATGTAAAGCGGCAGATTTTCTCTGCCGCTCCAAATAATGCTGCACAGTCGGTTTAGGCTGCCCAGGGAATTGCCTTCTTTGCCCAAATGCTGTTGGGATACTTTTGCTGAAGCGTTTTCTGCACTTCGCCCAGTACAGTGTGGTCGTGTTTGCCTTTGTATTGGCTCACGGCTTTCCAGTAAACCGCTTCCGCCGCTGCCTCACTGTTGGGATATTCCTGAAGGATCTCATCATAAAGCTTTTCCGCGTCCGCCCATTTCTTCTGCATAAAGGCGACCCGCGCCAGTCCCAGCAGCAACTGTGCGGCAAATTCATCTTTTGGCAAATAACCTTCTATGCGATGACGCTCTTTGCCGTTTTCGTCCAGCACCAGCGCGGTTGGCGTCCAGACTGAATCAAAGCGATGGAACCCAGCCGGATTTTCTTTGATGTGCACCCCAATAGGCACAAATTTCTGGTCGATGAACGATGCGAGTTGAGGGTCAGCATACGATTCGGCTTCCAGCCGAGCGCATGCTCCTCACGCTGGAGCAGCGCTAAAGTCAACCAGCACGGGCTTGTGTTGGGTTTTGCCCTGGCTGAGCGCTGCGTCTATGTCCTTGTTCCACGAAACCGCCATTAGCTTCTCCTGAAATTGGCTTACAGCAATAGAGGCATTGGATGCGCAGCAAGTCTTTCAGGTCGCTACTTTGCTTTTTCCTGCAGGCTCCTGGAAATTGCTGTCACTAGTTTCCGCGGACTGAACCGGACAGACATCGCAAGCGTCTTGTTAATTACGCCGGGGATCACCAGGCCTTTTCCGGCCATCATCCCTTTGTACCCGATGAGAGCAACGTCTCTTGACTTCATGGCTCCCATCTTGAACAGCCGCGATTCTTCCATCTTCGCGCGTTCGGCAAAGTTGGTGGCAGTCGCTCCCGGACAAAAACACGTTACTGTTACACCGCTGCCCTTGAGTTCATTGGCAATCGCTTCAGAAAACATAATCACGTAAGCCTTCGTCGCGTAATAGACTGCCATCAGAGGCCCCGGCTGAAAGCCGGCCGTTGAGGCGACGTTCATGATTCTTCCATGCTTGCGTTGGATCATTCCTGGCAGTGCGAGCCGCGTCAGCGCCGTGAGGGCGGCAATGTTCACTTCCACCATATCCAGTGAGGTCTTTAGATCGCTCTCCGCAAACGCTCCGTAAGATCCAAAGCCTGCATTGTTAATTAGAATATCCACCGGCAGCCCGCGCCTTTCGATCTCAGAGGATATCTGCTGCGGCGCTTGCGGCAGGGTCAGGTCTGCGGGAATCACGTGCACATGGTTCCCATGAGCCGCTTGCAGTTCTTGGGCGATTTTTTCCAACCCCGCCTGATTGCGTGCGGTGATGATCAGATCAAAGTTGGGAGCCATCAACTTTGCCAGATCAAGACCAATGCCGCTCGATGCGCCGGTGATCAGCGCCGTTTCTCGCTGCCGCGTGCTATCTAGTGCGCCTACGTATGCGGGAAGTACCATGATTTTCTCCGGGGCCAATCATACGTGATTGTTAGGCGATCTATTTGAGGATGACGAAACTGCTTGTGCAATATATTGCAACTAAAAATGTGCAAAAGTTAATATTTGTTCCATTTTGGAACTATTTTGCAAAACAAAATTAAAAACATTTGAGACTTGCCTGAATCTGCCGTGATATCGTCTCACGACATGTAGGAACCTCGTTCTCCAGCGTTCCCCCGCCAACCTCCTGGAGGACAAACAAACAGTCGACATCAGCCCGTGGAACTCCCCCTCACGCGCTTGCATCCTCACCGCCGAGGGCGACTCCACACGCCAAATCATCACTAGCCTTCTCAGCCCGAGGAATCGAATGTTTCAACTGTGACTTTGCCAGAAACGGTTTGCAATCGCCTTGCCATGCTGCATCTTGCACCACAGCCCGACAACAACCGATTCCTTAATAGGAGCAAAGCATGTCCCGAAAAGATCGAGATGACAGTATTTGGTTGTCAGAACATTCAGATAAAAGACGAATCCGTGACGCGGAAAATGCACGACAAAACCGCGCGGAAATTACTAAGGCACTCTCCCATGGCCAGATTAGACGGCGTGATCTGGTCAAATGGGGCTTGTTCACAAGCGCCGGCCTTATGCTGCCGATCAGGGGTCTAAATCCATTTGTCAGATATGCGGTGGGCCAGTCGCCATCACCGAGTGCGCTCCTTGCGGGCAACTCTGACAATCAGGGAATCCCTACCGGGCTACCCGCAAGTCCCTTGTTTGGTGTCAAGCCGTTTACCCAGCCGATGCCGCGTTTCGACGTCCTGCGGCGCAACGCCGTGTCAACCTTAAATCCCGCGCCGATGGAACAGTCCAACCAGACGCAGCAAGTGCTTGATCCCGGTTTCGGGTTTCCCGCTGGAACCACGGGCCCGATTGAGGGTCGTCCCCCGGGAGCGAACTGGGCGCACCAGCGGTTTGCACAGTTCCCTCCTCAGGTAGCAATTGAGGTCACTACCAAACCAGTGACCTCGAATACTACTTACAATCCGCAGGTGACCCCAGACTTGAATTCTGGAATCAATCCGGCCGTAGCCATCCCGGCAAAATTTCATCCCAACTTCCCAACTCAGAATGCAAACCGGGTATGGACGTTCCAGGGCACCTTTCCTCCCAAGCTGACGCAGGTCCGCTATGGTGAACCGGTCTTGTTCCGCCATCACAACGGCTTGACAACTAACATCAAGAATAACGGCGGCTTTGGGCGATACACGCTCACCACGCATGAACACAATGCTCACCACGGCGCGGAGAACGATGGTTTCACCGGGGCTTATTTCTGGCCTAATCAGTTCTATGACTACCATTGGCCGTGGGTGCTGGCGGGGTTTACCAGCATTAATACCGGCGCCACCGATCCGCGCGCCGGCGCTCCCAGTGATTCCGGCGGCATCAACAAGGTTCCGGGCGACTGGCACGAGACCATGAGCACGCACTGGTTCCACGATCATATGTTCACCTTCACGGACCAGAACGTGTACAAGTGCAACGCCGGCATGAACAACATTTACAGCTCGTTGGATCGCGGTGACGAAACTGTGAATGACGGTGTAAACCTGCGCCTGCCCAGCGGCTCCTCCAATGGCAAGGGCTGGGGCAACCTGGACTTTGACGTCAACCTCATGCTCGCGGACAAAGCCTGGGACGCCAACGGACAGCTCAACATGGACAATATCGCTTTTGATGGTTTTCTGGCCGACCAGATGACTGTCAACTTCGCCTGGAAACCATTCTTCAACGTGTATGCGCGCAGGTATCGCTTCCGTATCCTGAACGCCAGCGTGTCACGCTTCTTTGTGGTGGCATTGAGTGATAGCTCTCAATTCGTGCAGATAGCGAATGACGGTAACCTGCTGCCTGTCACCGTTCCTCTCACCCAGACGGACCAGCTTGGCATCGCGGAGCGGTATGACATCGTCATTGATTTCTCCCGCTACCATGCCGGGCAAACCGTGGACCTGGTCAACTTGCAGGTGCACCAGGACGGCCGTGAACCTGCGCAGATCGTAACCGTGGCCCAGGCCCTCGCCGGTACAAGCGACCCGGCTGTGGGCGCATTCCTGCGCTTCAAGGTCCTGGGCCCGCCGCCGCAACCGGACCAGAGCGTTGATTTAACTGCCAATCCAAGAACCGCGTTGATTCCGAATCCCATCTTACCGGCGACAGCGCGGCAACGCACGTTCCGATTTGATGACAACGGCGATCAGAACCAGAATGATCCCGTCACCACCTACCTGGGGAACGGTCAAGGCTCCTTCCGCTGGGGCATCGAGACCGATAATAGCGGCGGCAGCAGTAGCCTCATCACCGCCAGTGATACAGGAGGAACACTCGAAGCGGACTACGGCCGAATCAGCTCCCAACCAGGATTTGGCACAGCCGAAGTCTGGACCTTGCAAGGCGGCTCCGGGTGGGACCATCCCATTCACATCCACTTTGAAGAAGGCCAGATCCTCAACCGCAACGGCAACCCGCCGTCACCGGCGGAGAGCGGCCGCAAGGACGTTTACCGTCTGCGTGACAACGGCTCCGTAACCCTCAAGATGCAATTCCGGGATTGGGGCGGGATGTTTATGGAGCATTGCCACAACACCATGCATGAAGACAATGCCATGTTGTTGCGGTGGGACATCGACAGTGGAACGCCGTTCCTTAGCCCATTGCCGACACCGATTTCAAAACCGACTGGCGTCACTTTCGAAACGCCAGACGAAATTCTTCCTAATGCATGACACAACTTCGCTAGTGGGTCAGTTTCCATGAAACTGATCCACTAGCAGTATCAGCGTCTAGCGTCCCACGCGCAGGGACGCGGGCCTTTAGGAAGCTTGTCCAAGCCGAAGGATTCATCGCGCACCGACGAACCAGTTATCGCTCGGAAATACGGGGCAAAAGGAGCACAGCATGTCGACAAAAAATTGGAAGAACGCAACCTTCATTTCGCTCATTACTGTTGCAATCTTTGCATTGGTGATCGCAGCCAAACCAGTGGCCGCCAATGGGACCGATTCAAGCCACTTTCCCAACGTCGAGCTCATCACTCAGGACGGAAAAAAAGTCCATTTCTATGATGATCTGATCAAAGGCAAGATCGTCGCCATCGATCTCATTTACACCACGTGCCAATACTCATGTCCGCTGGAAACGGCGCGCCTGGCGCAGGTGCAGAAGAAGCTGGGTGACCGTGTAGGCAAAGATATCTTCTTTTATTCCATCAGCATTGATCCGGACCACGACACACCGGAGGTATTGAGGGCCTACATGCAGCAATTTCATGTGGGGCCGGGATGGACGTTTTTGACGGGCAAGAAAGAGGACATTATTTTTCTGGGCAAGAGGCTGGGACTTTATACCACCCCTGCAGTGAATGCAGATGGCCATATTGCCCATCTTTTGATCGGCAATGAGGACACCGGCCAATGGGTACGTAGTTCCGCCCTGGACAATCCCGGCTTTCAAGCCAGGATGATTGGCGAATTTCTCGATAATTTCAAGCACGACAACCCGGCCGAGAAAGCGAGTGGTGACGGAAGCCCGCTCAAAAACTTCGATAGAGGAAAATATTTGTTCGGAAAGGATTGTGTCGCGTGCCATACCATCGGACACGGAGACAAGGTGGGACCAGATCTGCTGGGCGTAAATCACGTCCGCAGCCGGCAATGGCTAACGCAAATCATTCAGCACCCCGACCAGATGCTCAATGAAAAGGACCCGGTTGCAACGGCGCTCCTGAAAAAATACAACGTGCGGATGCCCAACATCTACGTGGCTGATGTGGATGCCGCTTATATCATTCGCTACATTGAGGAGCAGACCGCGGCGCAGGAGAAACAAGCAAGCAATGGCAATGCAACAAAAGCTGCAAACCAATAGAGATTGAATAATCTGATCGCCTGCAATGCAAGCAATAAAAAGCGGAAGGCGCTCCATCTGTTAGATGAAGATGGAGCGCCGACTGAATGAGCGCTGATGACTGAGTGCTGATTTCTAATCTCCCGCCATCGCCGGTTCGCGAACTTCATACAGCGAGAACCATGAGGTTGCAGCTTTCAGGCTGGCATTCACATTTTCAATATTCTTCACGCCTTCCGATTGCAGCCACTGCTCAAACGCCTTTGCGCCTTGCTTGGCATAAACCGGAATACCTTCTTTCCATGTGGCTCGTCCGCACAATACGCCATTGAATTTCACGCCAGATTCGCCGGCCAGCGCCAGCGCCTCGTTGAATTCAGCATTGCTAACGCCAGCAGAAAGATAAATGAACGGACGTGTGGCCACCGCGGAAGCTTTGCGGAAATACTCCATCGCTTCCTGTTTGGAATACGCTTTCTGGCCTCCATAAGCCTTTGCGCCTTCCACAAATTTCATGTTCACCGGCACTTCCACCTTCATTACGTCGATGCCGTACTTGTCCTTGGTGAATTCGGCCATCGACCCAATCACGATTTCCGGTTTTTTCTTCGCGAACTCCAGGCCTTTCTCGTCCATGCCTTCGTCATACCCCACAAACTCCAGGAAGTAGGGAATATCGTTGGCGCGGCATTCGTCGCCAATGCGTTCCACCCAGGCATGTTTTTTGTCATTGATCGCGGCGCCGTCGGTGGGCGTGTAATAGAGCAGCACCTTCACGCAGTCCGCGCCGGCTTCCTTCAGGCGGCGAACGGACCAGTTGTCCAGCAGGTCGGGCAAGCGACCGGGACCAGTCTTGTCATAGCCGGTTTTCTCGTAGGCAAGAAGCAGGCCGGCATTCTTCGACCGACGCTTGGACGCAGGCAAGCCAAACTCCGGATCAAGCAAAATGGCGCTGGCATGCGGCGTCAGGACTTCCGTGACGATCGATTTGAACTCCTCCAGCATTGATGAACTTACATCCGCGCCTTTTTCTTTGGCCAGTTCTTTCTGCAATGATCCGCGCTGGTCCATGGCGGCGGCGGCAATTACGCCACGTTTGTCAGAGACCGCTTTCATTCCGGCTAATTTTCCAGGGGTAAGCTTCACGGTCGTCCTCCTAGGTATCATTTCTTATCTACAATTTTTCTTCGGATTTTATGCCCAATCTGGAATCGGATTTCAGGGCCAAATTGCAACAATTCAGAGATGCGCAACATCCGCTTCGAGTTACCCATTGTACTAAAAAGCCCGGGGATATTTCGGACTCGAACAGGCTGTAATAAGATCAAGAAAACAAGTTTGTCTGATACCCGGAATAAAAATGGAAGAAATAAAACCTGAGAATAAAGACGTCCTTGAAGGACGCTTGAACAAAGCTGGCACGATCCTCCTCGCGCTTGTGGCGACATCCGCCGTCTGTTTGACCATCGTTCTCCATTGGAGGACATACGATTGGATCAATAAATTACTGGCAGTGGTGCTCTTGCTGAATCTTGCCCGCGTCCAGCTTACGATCAGTATCAAAGGAAGGAAAGAAATAATCGCAAGACCGGACACGTGGATGCAAACCGCTTATATCTGGATAATGCTCGCCACCATTCTGTTCAACCGCCAGGCTTGAGAAAAATTAATTTTGGGAACTAAAAACCGCAAGTGCCTGTTACTATTACAAAAAATGAACGCTACCCATTTATCTAAAACCCCCGCGCGCAAAAAACTCAACTGGGCCCTAATGTCTGGCCGCGACAAGGAGCGGAGCCATCGCCGCAAGCCGGCCCATCACAGCAGAATGTTCCTGCCCGGGCAGCCGGTGCTGGAAAGTGGGATCTATGAAGTTATCCACGATAAAGGCCATCGCCAGGCGCATGAAGCCGTGATGTATCGCGACGACCTGTTTCCCGTATGCGACCAATGCGACCTGAAAGTCCGGTTCAAGCTCATCCGCTCAGCGCCCTACATCTTCGACGATGAAGATTTTGCCAAGGAATAATTTCTATTGCCGTAGCGGCAACTGGGCCAGAATTGTTCTCTGTTTGGCAATCAACGCCTCAATGCCCCCGGCGGCGTAGTCCATCATTTTTTTGAGCTGGGATTCGTCGAACGGATGTTGCTCGGCTGTGGCTTGTACTTCCACAATTTTGCGCGCACCCGTCATTACAAAGTTGAGATCAACTTCCGCCTGGGAGTCCTCTTCATAACAAAGATCCAGCAGGATTGTTCCTTCCACAATCCCTACGCTGGTTGCGGCCACAAAGTCGCGGATCGGGGCCGCTGAAAGCGTTCCAGCTTCCACCAGCTTCTGCATGGCCAGGCCAAGTGCCACGAATGCGCCAGTGATCGAGGCCGTGCGCGTGCCGCCATCGGCCTGGATAACATCGCAATCAAGCGTAATGGTGCGTTCGCCCAGTTGTTTCAGATCGACGACGGCCCGCATGGCGCGCCCAATCAGACGCTGGATTTCATGTGTGCGTCCGCTTTGGCGTCCCCGGCTGGCTTCGCGCGGAGTGCGCGTCAATGTAGAGCGCGGCAGCATGCTGTACTCGGCGGTAATCCATCCTTTGCCGGAGCCTTTCATAAATCCCGGTACGCTCTCTTCAATGGAGGCGGTGCAGATTACACGGGTATTGCCCACTTCAATCAGGGCAGAGCCTTCCGCTGTGGAGATGAATTCAGGAATAATGTTTACCGGACGCATCTGCTCCGGATGGCGGTTGTCTGAGCGAAAAAACATGTCTTTGTTATTTTTCAATGTCTACCAACTCAATCTTCTCAATTGGACAGCCCAGAAATTTACTCCCGAGCCGCCTGAATTTTTCTACCGAATCCGTCGCGTAACAGCGTAAATCGCCCGGCCCGCCTTGCCCCCGATTTGCGCCAAGCAGCTCTACAACTTTGGCAGCGGTGGATTCCGCTGAATCCACGATTTCTACCGATTGCGGGACGACCCGGCGCAATAGCGGACGAATCAGCGGGTAATGCGTGCAGCCCAGCACCAGAACATCGGCATCGCGGGCGCCATTCTGAAAAACCTCGTCCATATATATATGCGCGACCTCTTCCGTGACGCGATGTTCAACCCAACCTTCTTCCACCAACGGCACAAAAAGAGGGCATGCTTTTTCGGTGGCCTGCATTCCCCGTTGCTCAAGCGCACGCTGATAAGCATGGCTTGCGACGGTGGCCTCCGTGGCGGCCACAACGGCTTTTTTGGTTTTTGAAATTGCCGCTGCCCGTTCAGCGCCGGGTTCTATTACGCCTACCACTGGGACTTTCACGGCGGTTCGAATGTCTTCAAAAGCCAGCGCGGTTGCCGTATTACAAGCGACCACCAGCATTTCAATCCCGTGTTCTTCAAGAAAGTGCGCGGCTGCAATCGCGTACTTCGCCACCGTCCGCACAGATTTAGCGCCGTAAGGAAGATGTGCGGTATCGCCGAAATAAAGATAATCTGCCGCAGGCAGGGCCTTGCGCAACTCCCGCAGAACAGTCAGACCTCCAAAACCAGAGTCAAAGACCCCAATCACCGGCGGCATGCTTATTCAAACTCCTTGGCCATTTCATGCACGGCAGCCGTTTGATAGAAGGACATTAAATCAGCGTGGCCGGCCAGGGTTTCGCGCTCCTTGCCGTCCACTAGAAACTTGACCTTAGTAATGCCGGGCACATTGGCGGTGAGCGTTTCAATCAGGGAAGCCAGCGTCAACTCTTCCGGCAGGATTCCTGAAGGATGTCCGTCGGCAAACTGTGCTGTGGTGTCCACAATCATCGTATCGTCGCTGATGAAATATACATCTTTTATATCAGCGCCTTTCGCCAGCGGATGCGGAGAAGGTGTTTGCAGATACTGCGCCAGTACGGAACGCAACGTTTCCCGGGCGCGCAAATTGCGATCTGCCGGAAGAAAAACATCCGCCGGACGCCAGCGCAGGGCCTGATCTTCATCGTAAGCCAGCAATAATTGAATATGTTCCTGCTTGCCGCCTACTATCGGAGCGGCCGGGGCGGCCTCCGCTGCCTGAAGGGTCAGCGCTTCCTCCTTATGCGTCATGCGGATAATAACTATGCCGCTGATGAGTATGGCCAGTAACACCAACGCGATCGTGATTTGAAAATGGCGGGGGATCACTGGCGCGCTCCTGCCTGGCTCCGGATCTGCGCAATCCCCAAAGCAATGGCCGTGGCAACAGCGTTTTGCCGCTTCTGGCCTTCAAAGGGCTGCGCATCGTTCTCATCCGGGGCAAGCTCCACGGCGATCGCGGGCGCGGCTATGTTATTCAACGGCCGTAACGGCACGCCCAGATTGGCGACAGTAAGACCTTTCTTTTTGAGCTCTTCAGAAACTGAGTAGGCCAAGTTTTTGCTTCGACTCAGAGCGCCGGATTGCGCGGTCTCCCAAGGCAAAAAGCGTCCTGCCTGCGTCTGCTGCACGTCGATCAAAAGAGGTGTGTAAACCCTTATGCCTTTTCCCGGACGTCCTGCATGAAGCGCCACATAGATGCCAGCGCGCTGTTCATTGGTGATTTCAGCGCGACGATCAAGGCTCATGTCAATGTCAGACTCGCGCAGCAACCGCACCGCGATTCCGCGTTCTTCCAGTTCCTTGCGCACTTCACGCGCCAGGCGAAGCGTGATGTCTTTCTCCACCAGCTTCCCGCCAAAGGTTGCGCCCCTGTCGGTACCGCCATGACTGGGATCGATCATTACAAAGAACTCTGGCGCACGCTTCTGTCCTTCAGTGGGAGGCGTGCCGGATGGAACAGCCTGGTGGTCAGCACTCGATTCTTGTTGCGGAACGGAGCCGGAGACGCCAAGAGCGCAGCACAAAGCCATAACCGCTAGCCCAGCTCCTGTTTTACTCCAGCGCATAAATAGCCAGACCGCTCAGCAGCTTGGGATAGAAGTCTGTGGATTTTTGCGGCAATACCTCGCCGCCAAAAGCGATATCGCGAACCTGCTCAATCTTGGCTGGATTCATCAGGAATGCGACGTTCGCGCCCTGGCGGACCCAGGAGATTGCTTCAAAGGCGTCTCGCTCGTAACGTACGTTTTCCTGGTTGCGGATGGCTTCTTCAGAAATTCCCAGAACACGCTCCAGCATCACACGGTGCAATTGGACAACATCAAGTTCGCGCTGCAATGCAGGCAGATCACGCAGCGCATGTTGAATGGCATCCTGCTTTGCCCGCATCAAATAAGGCCCTTGGCGCGTTACCGCGACAAATGCTGTGCCGTTTTCCCCCGCCTGCCCCAGCAGCGTGGTGGCGCTACGGCTTTCTGTGCGCAGGTCGATTCGGTCTATATCAAAAAACTCTGCTGCTGCTTCAAGCATGCGCTCGCGATCAAAGTCCAGCAAGCCGTGGACAATGCGGTGCGTGGGAAGAATCACCAGTCCTCGGCTCTCCATGGGGATGAGCGTCATCATCACAAACTCATACGGCGCATTGGGATCGGAGCTGCCCGTCTCGGCGCGGCATTCGTTGCGATACGCAAGTGCTGTTTCGTAACGGTGATGTCCATCGGCGATCAGCAGCTTTTTGTCGCGCATTTTCTGCTGCACAGCGTGAATCAGTACTGGATCATGGATCCGCCAGACCCTATGGAGGGTTTCGTATTCATCCAGCAGAGAAGTGTCAGGGTCTTCTTCCATCCGGGATCGGAACAGGCCTTCAACCTCATGTGCGGGATCGCTGTAAAGCATGAAGATTTGGCCGAAATGGGCCCGGGTGGCCCGCAACAGGTTCAGACGGTCCGCTCTCGGCTTGGAAAGCGTCTGCTCGTGGCGATGCACCACGCCATCTGCATAGTCATGCAGACGGCCCAGCGCAATCAGCCCCCGGCGCTCCTGCAGATCGCGCGTTCCCGGAACGGTAAACGTCTGAGAATAGACATAAATACCAGGATCTGAATCCTGTTTCAGGATGCCGCCGGAGCGCCAGTCATGGAGATATTCCGCTGCCCGCGTGTACACGTTGAAGGTATCGGTATCGGTTTCGCCGGCCTTACCTAAAATGATTCTTACCAGATTGTGCGTGCTCTTCTCATAGTACTTGGATTGCATTTCTGGGGTAATCTTGTCATAAGGTTGGGTCAGCACGTCTTCCAGCTTTACCTGGTCAGGATCGTAGCGAAGCGTTTTGAATGGAATGATTTCAGCCATTTTCAGTTGGTCTATTGCATTCTACCAAGCGAGACGGATAACCTGTTTCCAGCTCTCAATCATCTAAGTTTACGAGCAGCTTGCAAAGACCAAAGGCAAGGGTGCAATGTCCAAGTTCCCGTGTCATGTCTGGGCATCGCTGTGGTAAAATCGCGGCAAACGAGGTTCCTAACATGGCCCGCTTCGAACGCCGCGGGTATGGTGCAAACCGTTCCCCCGGGCACTCATTCAAGGCGTCTGTTACGCCGCTGATTCGTTGCGCGTTAACACTGGCGTGTTTTCTTGCTTTCACCATCGCCACCAGCGCTCAGGACGTGAACGTCCACATTGAGCCCAAGCCTCCTGCTCCCGCAAAAACTGTTGATTCCAAAGAAGATGTCGGGAACGCGGATCCTGCGCTGAAGAACCATGCCAAGCCGGGCCTGGCCGTGGACGTAAATCTGGTGCTGGTCAATGTAACGGTGACCGATGATTGGAACCGTATCGTAACCGGCCTGGATAAAGAGAATTTCTCGGTTCTTGAAGGCAGTGAAGTCCAGCAGGTACGGCATTTCTCCAGCGAAGATGCTCCTATTTCATTGGGCGTGATCTTTGATATGAGCGGCAGCATGAATGACAAGATCATGAAAGCGCGCGAAGCGGTCATCGAGTTTTTCAAGACGGCGAACCCGCAGGACGAGTTTTTCATGATTACGTTCAATGATCGGCCGGAATTGCGCGCCGATTTCACCAAATCAGTGGAAGATATTCAGGGCAAGCTGGTTTATACCGTTCCCCAGGGCAGCACAGCCATGCTCGACGCCATATACATGGGCGTGAGTAAGATGAAAGATGCGCGCAACAGCAAGAAGGCCCTGCTGATTATTTCCGATGGCGGCGATAACCACAGCCGTTACACCGAAAACGAAATCAAGGCGCTGGTAAAAGAGGCCGATGTGCAGATTTACTCCATTGGCATCTTCAGCCTGGCGCCGTCACAGCCGGAAGAAGTTGCCGGTCCGGCGCTGCTGAGCGAAATATCCAGTGTTACCGGCGGACGTTTGTTCACAATCAACAATCCCAATGAACTGGCGGATGTGGCTACAAAAATTGGAATAGAGCTGCGCAACCAATATGTACTCGGATACCGTCCAAACAACAAGGTTAAGGACGGTCACTGGCGGAAGATCAAAGTGAAGCTTAATCCACCCAAGGGGTTGCCGCATCTAAATGTCTATGCCAGAACGGGATACTATGCGCCTTCGCAATAAAAAGCTTTTTGGAATAATTTTCTTTGTGCTGCTGGGCGCCACCTCTTTTTGGGGAACGCAAGGCCCAACCACCACGCCGCAGCAAAACCAGCAGCGTGTACAGGCCACGCCTTTGCCACCGGATATCGATCCTTCTGATCCGGCTCTTCCAGCCTGGGTGCCCAAGCCAGCGCCTACTGCTGCGAAGCCGGCTGCTACGCCCACTAATGTACAGCCCGGGTTGGAGCCAGGGCCGCTTCCAGGAACTGAAGTGGGCGCGGTCACTAAGAACGGCGACAGATACACTTTCCGCTCACAAGTGAATGAAGTTACGCTTTCCGCTGTGGTGCTTGACGCAAGACGGCATCTTGTTACCAACTTGGCTGAGACCAATTTTGCGGTTTATGAAGACAATCAACCGCAGAAGATAACGTTTTTCAAGCGGCAGGATATTCCTGTTTCCATCGGAATCGTGGTGGACAATTCCGGCTCCATGCGGACCAAGCGCGCCGCTGTTACCAAGGCTGTTCTTAATTTGATCCAGGCCAGCAACCCGCAGGATGAGGTGTTCGTCGTGAATTTCAATGACGATCCTTACCTTGATCAGGATTTCACCAACAAGATACCGCCCTTGCGCGAAGCGCTGGACCGGGTTGATTCACGAGGCGGTACCGCGCTCTATGACGCCGTAATCGCTTCCGCCGATCACCTGGCCAAAGGCGCTAAGAAAGAAAAGAAAGTCCTCCTGGTGATCACGGACGGCGTCGATAACGAGAGCAGGGAATCACTGGAATCGGCCATCAGAAAGGTCCAGGACGATAACGGACCTACCATCTACACCATTGGAATTCTAGGCGACGAGCCAGGAATCAAGAGAGCCAAGCGCGCATTGCAAAGCCTGTCAGACCAGACCGGCGGCGTGGCTTTCTTCCCCAAAGATTTGATGGAAGTGGATGAAATCAGCCAGGAAGTGGCGCGTGATATCCGCAACCAGTACACGCTCACTTACAAACCATCGAACCCCCGCAGCAATGGGGGATATCGCAAGGTGAAAGTGGAAGCGCGCGCGCCAGGCTATAAAGATCTTCAGGTACGGACGCGCGATGGTTATTTTGCCGACGAAAAGCGCACGGCGGCTAAGCAGTAACGATCGGTGAATTTTTGGAAATGATCTGCTCCGGAGCTGAACTTAAGTTTTTGGCAACCGGAGCATTCGTTTTTGCGATTTAAAGACTAATCTCGATGGCCACTGGCTCAAGGGCCGGCAGTTCCTCTATTGGCACCGGCGGCAGATTTGTCATGTCCATGTGACCGTGAGGAAGGTCAGAGATCAAGCGCAAAGATTGGTTGATGCTTTCCGCAAATTGATTTCTCGTTTTCTGCAACCGGCGCGCATAAACCGCAGCCACACGGCACAGGAGAAATCGATTATCAATTGTGCTTCCGGCCGCAAAGACTCTTGATGATCTGGTACTTTTGTCAATCATAGGTTTCGCTCGATTCTTCTTCGTGTAGCTTGTGCTCTGGCGTCTCTTGTTCTTCGCAGTGATCTTCCGGTAATTCCGCGTGGCCGCCCGATTTTGAGTGGAACGGCGCTATTTCATGGAACATAAATTCCCTGATTTGACTATTGGCTAAGGGGAAGAACTCCAGAGGTTGCTGACTTAGTTTCAGCAGGTCTGGAGAGTAAGGAAGGATTACTCGCTCACTGTTGACGGTACTCTGTTCAAGTGACTGTGTCAATTTCTGAAAAAACAGTTATGCCTGGTAGTGCCCTGTTTTGAACAAATTGCCGGGAAAATGGCCGAGAAGTTTGACCATATTGCTCTCCGTCCCGTAGTCTAAAAAGTCTGCTATGTCCCAACTCCCTGTGGCTGAAAACATCACCGAACTGGTTGGCAAGACCCCAATGCTCCATTTTCGCCGGATCGTGCCGGCGGGCGCAGCGGGTGTGTTTGCCAAACTGGAATACCTGAACCCCGGCGGCAGCGTAAAAGATCGCGCAGCTATTGGCATGATCAAGAAGGCGGAAGAACAGGGCCTTTTGAAGCCGGGATCGACCATTGTGGAAGCGACCGCGGGGAATACCGGGGTCGGCCTGGCCCTGATCGGGGTAAACAAGGGTTACCACGTAGTGGTTTGCGTTCCGGAAAAATTTGCCGAAGAAAAAGTCAAAATCATGCGGGCGCTCGGCGCGGAAGTCGTGCGAACGCCGGACGAGGCAGGCATGCAAGGCGCAATCGCCAAGGCCAAAGAGCTTGCCGCCAAAATCCCCGGATCATTTACCGCACTCCAGTTTGAAAATCCCGCCAATCCTGACTTTCACCAGGAAACTACTGCCGAAGAACTTTTCGAACAAATGCAGGGTGCAATTGATGCCGTTGTAATCGGTGTTGGCACCGGCGGCACATTTACAGGCGTAGCCCGTTTTATGAAACAGAAACGATCCAGCATTTACTGCGCTGCAGTTGAAACCGAGGGATCGGTGCTGGGCGGCGGTCCCAAAGGGCCGCACAAAGTGGAAGGCATTGGATCCAGTTTTATTCCCAAGACTTTTGATCCCGCCGTGTGCGATGAAGTAATCATGGTCACCGATAAAGACGCGTTCGATACGGTAGCGCAACTGGCGCGACTGGAAGGCGTTCTGGGCGGCTCCAGCGCGGGGGCCAACGTATTCGCGGCCATTCAAGTGGCAAAAAAACTCGGCAAAGGGAAGCGAGTAGTGACGATCATCCCTGATTCCGCCGAGCGCTACATGTCAAAAAATATTTTTGAAGGCGGCGAGTAACGGTCCCGCCCAACCCAGCAAAGCAGAGCTGCGATTACTGAACAATTCAGGAGCAAACACCAGATGGCAAAGAAACCTGCCAGCGTAACGAAACGCCAGACCGGCAAATTTGGATTTTCCACCGCTTGCATTCACACTGGCCAGGAGCCCGATCCTTCCACGGGGGCCATTGTTGTCCCAATTTTTGCCACGTCAACCTACGTGCAACAGGAAGTGGGGAAGAACAAAGGTTACGAGTACGCGCGCGTTTCCAATCCAACGCGGACGCAGCTGGAAACCAATCTCGCGGCGCTGGAAAGCGCAAGCTCAGCGCATGTTTTTGCCAGCGGCATGGCGGCCGTAACCGCGGTGACACAGTGCTTTCTGAAGCAGGGCGATCACCTGCTCTGCGGGCACAATGTCTACGGCGGAGTGCCTCGCTTTTTTAATCAGGTGATGACGAATTATGGCGTGGAGTTCAGTTATGTCAATACATCTGACCTGGACGCGGTAAAAAAGGCCATGCGCCGGAATACCCGCATCGTTTGGATTGAAACGCCGACCAATCCGCTGATGGTTTTGACCGACATCAGGGAAGTGGCCCGGATTGCTCATGCCAGCGGTGCCGAACTAGTGGTTGATAACACTTTCATGTCGCCCTACTTTCAGCGGCCAATCGAATTTGGCGCGGACATGGTGTTGCATTCAACCACGAAATTCCTGAACGGGCACAGCGATGGCCTGGGAGGCATGGTTGCCGCAACCAAACCGATTCATGCGGAAAAACTGGCCTTCATGCAGAAGGCCTCCGGGGCAATCTTGTCGCCATTTGAGTGCTGGCTGGTGCTACGCGGCGTGAAGTCGCTGGCGGTACGCATGGAAAAGCACGATGAGAATGGGCGTGTGATTGCCGAATATCTGCGCACTCATCCCAAAGTGAAGAAAGTCCTTTATCCCGGATTTTCCGATCATCCACAGTATGCGTTGGCCAAGCGCCAGATGACAGGGTTTGGTTCCATGATCACTTTTGAGACCGGTTCGTTCAGGAACGCGAACAAGATGCTGGCCAAGGTACGCGTCTGCTCACTGGCAGAATCCCTGGGAGGCGTGGAAACATTGATCTCGCATCCGGCCACAATGACACACGCCGCCCTGGGTGAAAAGGGAAGAAAAGAAATTGGGCTCACGGATGGCATGGTACGCATTTCTGTTGGCATTGAGGATGTGGAGGATCTTATAGCTGATCTGGACCACGCGCTGGCAGCGATTTAAGTCTTATCACAAAGAAGAGCAAAGGCATTTTGCCGCAGATTTATGCGGATGAGCGCAGATTTCGCATTAAGGTTCGCATAGTTACGGACCGGGGGCTGTGGTTAACCGGTGTTTTCGGCGATCCAGTCCAGATATTCCTGGCTACCGGCAGTCACTTCCAGCATCACGCATTCCGGCAGATCATAAGAATGAAGCTCTTTTACAGCGTCGCGAACGCATTCATAAAGCGCGGCCTGGGTCTTGATCAGGAGAAGCCATTCCTGTGCGGTTTCCACTTTTCCTTGCCAGCGGTAAACCGATTCGATCCGCGGCACAACGTTGACGCACGCAGCTAAGCTGCGCTCTACCAGTGTATTAGCGATCTTGGCGGCTTCTTCCTGCGATCCAGCCGTGGTAAGGATGATTCGCGCGTTCGTCATGGGTTTCAGTTTAGCAGTGAGCGATCAAAACCTTTGAAACACGGAGGAAAGGAGGGACGGAGGATGATCTGGAGTCGGCGCGCAACCTCAATTCATGCTCAGCTGATGAATTCAGATCAGGAATCTCAATTTGCAGAAGAGATCGATAGACGAGAACTCCGTGGTTCGCTTTCCGCAATTTTATTTCCTCTGCTTCCTGCTCTCATCCGTGTTTCAAAGGTTTGGCTTGCTCATCTCATCGTATTTCTCAGCGTATGATGGACTTTGCATGAAACCAAAGTCCGGCAACATGCAACTAACTGTGGTTTGACTCATGAGTGTTACCAAGATTAAATTTGGCACTTCCGGTTGGCGCGCGATTATCGCGGAAGAGTTCACCATTGCCAATGTGCGCCGGGCCGTTACAGGCATTGCAAAATACGTAGCTTCAAAAAAACCGAATGGCGCACGCGTGATTGTGGGGCGCGATCCGCGCTACATGGGAGAGCGTTTTGTCACTATTGCCGCCGACGTGCTTAGCTCATTTGGTGTGCAGCCATTGGTCATTGCCGAGCCTGCTCCAACTCCCGCGATTTCTTATGAGGTGACCCGGTCAAAGACTGATGGCGCAATCAATTTCACTGCGTCGCACAATCCGCCGGAATACAGCGGCATTAAGTTTTCTACACCCGACGGCGCGCCGGCATTGCCTGAAGCCACCAGTGCCATTGAATCATTGATCGCAAGCAATGGCGACGTTTCTGGAGCTTCTTCAAGAGCGCAGGTTGCAAACATCGATCCCAAACCCGCGTATCTGGCGCGACTCAAAGAGATTGTCGATTTGCCGCTCATCCGGAACTCAGGATTGAAAGTTGTCTTTGATCCGCTCTGGGGCGCGGCGCGCGGCTATTCCGATGAGCTACTCAGGGACGCAGGTATTCCGGTTTCCACTGTCCATGATGTCCGCGACGTACTTTTTGGTGGCCATGCGCCTGAGCCGGAAGACCATCTTCTGAATGAAATGCGCCAGAGGATGAAAGAGACGGGCGCTCGCATTGGTATTGCCACGGACGGTGATGCTGATCGTTTCGGAATCGTGGACCAGGACGGCACATTCATCCAGCCCAATTACGTCATTGCCGTGTTGTTCGATTATCTGGTCGAGAGCCGAGGCTGGAAAAACGGGGTTGCCAAGTCTGTTTCTACCACCAATATGATTAATGCTCTGGCGCAGCACCACAAAGTGCCGCTGCATGAAACCCCTGTGGGCTTCAAATACATTGGTGAGCTGATCAAGCAGGACAAAATTGCCATTGGTGGTGAAGAGAGCGCCGGGCTCTCCATCCGGAATCACGTGCCGGAAAAAGATGGCGTCTTGGCCGGATTGTTGTGCTGTGAAGCCGTGGCCAGCCGCAAGAAGCCGATTGGTGACCAGATAAAAGATTTATTTGGCAAAGTTGGTTCCTTTTATGCCCGAAGAGAAAACTTCAGCTTGACGCCGGAACTGAAAGAGAAGTTCACTAGTAAGATGAAGAGCGATCCAACCGAACTCTCTGGCCACAAAGTAAAACAGGTGGGACGGGCGGACGGTTTGAAGTTGATCATGGACAATGGATCGTGGGTTTGTTATCGCGTGTCCGGCACGGAGCCGGTAGTGCGGATTTACTCTGAAGCCAGCTCGGAAAAAGGTCTGGAAAAACTCTCCGCCGCGGCGCGCGATTGGATCAGACAATAATGCCGGAGAAAATCAAAGGCGGGAGGGAGCAGCTCTATCGCTTGCGCCACAAGCTGGCGGCGGCAGGGATCGGCATTTTGCTTTGCGTTATTGGCTACTACGCGGTGTTCGGCGCCAATGGCCTTGTGGACTATCAGCAAAAGCGCCGAGAATCCCGCGAACTCGATCGCCAGATTAAGGCTCTGCAACAACAAAACGGCGGCATGGAACAGGAAATTAAAGCTTTAAAGACTGATCCCAAAACCATTGAAAAAGAAGCGCGTGAGCGGCTCCGCTATGCCCGTCCCGGAGAGGTGGTCTACACCGTTTCTCCTCCGGCAGTTGCGCAGCCGCCGGAGAAGAAGTAGCTTTAACTTTGAGAATCGGAGCAACACCTTGCGGGGGGCCGATCAAACTTTTCCCGTCACCTTTTTCACCGTAGTAGCTCAGTAGCATCAACCCGGCAAAGCTGCTGAAAAGCAGTTGTTGAAGCACGAACCATCCTATGAGGAGATAACCTTACCCAATGAAGAAACTTCTGTTAGTTGCATTTGCACTCACGTTTTTGACTTCCACACTGTCCCTGGCCAAAGACAAAGCTCCCAAAGAAACCAAGATGAGCGGCTGGGTCAGCGACGAGAAATGCGGCGCCAAGGACATCGACAATGCCGATTGCGTCAAGAAGTGCGCGGAAAATGGATCGAAGCTGGTGTTTGTTTCTGAAAAAGACAAGAGCATTATCAATGTCGACAATCAGGAAGCATTGAAAGGGCATGAAGGGCATCACGTAAGCGTTACCGGAAAGCTTGATAATGGCACGCTCCACGTAGATAAAGTGGCCATGCTGAAGCAGTCCGACGAAAAGAAGTAAGTCAAACCGTTTAACTCTGATTTCCCCGAAAGGCGGCTGGAAAAGCCGCCTTTTTTACACTTCTTAACTCCATCTGCTTGTTACTTCGGTGTGGAACGCACCTGCACGAATAGCGCACTAGAAACTGCAAAAACTGGGTTATCATGGCAGAGAATGGACCCAATAATCAGATCAAAACGCGGCTTTTCGCCGGCAGGCATTTGTGTGGCAGTGTTCTGTCTTTTGCTTACAGTTGGTTGTGTCATTTCGCCCCGGCGAACGCTGGGCGGAGGCGGCGGTACACCCACGCCCACGCCAACTCCCACAGGCTCGCCAACTCCAACGCCTGTCGCCACGGGCAAGCTTTATGTAATGGAAAGCAATTCAAATACACTCTTGCGTTTTGACAACGCTTTTACGGTAGCCGGTAATGCAACTCCGGCTGCTACCATTGCAGGCAACAATACCACGTTTAACTTCCCCGGTTTCATGACGCTGGATACTACAAATGACTCCCTTTACATTGCTGATACAGGCGATCTTTCGGTTGTTATTTATGACGGCATCAGCACCAAAAGCAGCGGTAATATTGCGCCCAGCAGAAAGATTACGGGATCTCTGGTGAATCCTACCGACGTATCACTGGATAAAGTCAGAAACCTGCTTTATGTAGCCGATGACATCGATATACTCGTGTATGCCTCGGCTTCAACGGCGAACGGTACCCCGACACCAGTCCGGGATTTGAGTGTAAACTTCCAATTGTCCGGTATCTATATTGACGGAGCCAATGATCGCCTTTATGTCGCCGATTCGGCCGGTAATGCAGTTGCCGTTTACGATCACGCCAGTACATTAAATGGCCCTATTACGGCCAATCGTGCTGTGCAGGGCGCAGCCACTCACCTCTCGGGTCCGGGAAGCGTTCAAGTGGATGGAGCGGGACGTCTTGTGGTGAGCAACTCTTTAGCGCCCAGCATTACGATTTACCCGAACGCTGCCACGGCGGATAATAATATTACTCCAGTTGCTGAGATAGCAGGCGCCAATACCGGCCTCTCCGTGCCAACTCAAATATTCGTTGACACAACGAGCACTGGAACGTTGTACAACGCTGATCCAGGGGCTGCCAGAGTTGCCGTGTGGGGCAATTTGAATGCGGCCAATGGCAATATTGGGCCAACGCGTGCCATCTTCGGCGCAAATACCGGGATCACCGCGAGCGGTCAACTAGGTTTGGCGGTCGACAATACACGGTAAATTTTAGAACCGTGGCTAAGGATTATCGAACGACTCCGTGCAACGGAGAGCTTGCCGTGGCGTAAAGCTTTCGAGGCATTCTGCCGGCCAGGTAAGCTGCGCGTCCGGCAATCACCGCATACTTCATAGCTTCCGCCATCAGCACAGGATTTTCAGCGTGCGCGATTCCGGAATTCATCAGCACGGCATCAGCGCCCAACTCCATGGCGATGGCCGCGTCAGAGGCTGTTCCCACGCCCGCATCCACAATCAGCGGAACTTCCGTGATCATCTCCCGCAGGATCTGGATGTTGGCGGTGTTTTGAATTCCCATCCCGCTCCCGATGGGAGCACCTAACGGCATGATCGCGCTCGCACCCGCGTCCAATAGCCGTTTGGCAACCACGATGTCGTCTGAAGTATAGGGAAGCACCGTAAACCCTTCTTTCACCAGGACGCGCGTCGCTTCAATTGTCGCTTGAACATCGGGATAAAGCGTTTTTTGGTCGCCAATGACCTCTATCTTCACCCAGTCAGAAAGTCCAACCTCCCGTCCCAGCCGGGCGGCGCGGATGGCTTCATCCGCTGTGTAACAGCCCGCCGTGTTGGGCAGAAGAAAATATTTTTTGGGGTCAATAAAATCCAGCAGCGATTCCTTGCTCCGGTCCAGGTTTACCCGGCGCACGGCGACTGTGACCATTTCCGAGCCGCTGGCTTCAATGGCGCGGGCAGTTTCTTGGCCAGATTTGTACTTACCGGTACCGACGATCAGCCGTGATCGGAACTGCCGGCCTGCGATGATGAGAGGATCCATGCATCCATTGTAATAAATCGGCGTGGCGAATGGTTCCGAGAGGCAAGCTGAGATGTAAAGGATTATTGCGCGGTGTTTATCCCACGGGCGCGGTTTCAATCGGATGTGGCTGCTGGTAGATCTCATCAATCTGCTGCTTGTATTTTGCTTCAATCACGCGGCGTTTGAGCTTAAGTGTAGGTGTAATCTCGCCTGTGGCGACAGTAAATTCATCCGGCACCACCACGATTTTCTTGATGGTTTCAAAATGCGCCAGCCGCTTGTTCAGGTCTTCTACAATCCCGCGATAGAGATTACGTACCTTATCTGACGCTACAAGCTCCTGACGTGAGGTGAACAGAACGCCATTGGCGCGCGCCCAATCTTCCAATAAAGGAAAATGGGGTGAGATGATCACGGAAGCATACTTGCGCTTGTCGCCGATGATGGCGGCTTGCGCAACCAGCACATTCGCCTTCAGGGCGTTTTCAATCGGTTGCGGCGCAATGAACTTTCCGCCCGATGTCTTGATGAGATCTTTCTTGCGGTCGGTAATGCTGAGGAATCCATTGCTGTCGAGCTCGCCAATGTCGCCTGTCTTAAACCAGCCATCGACAAAGGAATTGCGAGTCTCTTCAGGCATGTTCCAATAACCCTTGAAAACGGTTGGCCCTTTGACCAGAATCTCGCCATCTTCAGCAATCTTGAGCTGAACGCCCTCATTTACCTTGCCAACTGATCCAATCTTAAAAGCTCCGCGGCGGTTGACGGAGAGAGTTGGCGAAGTTTCCGTCAGCCCGTAGCCTTCCATAATTGGGATACCAACTGCGCAGAACCACTCTGCCATGTCCTTGCCCAGGGGAGCGCCGCCAGAGAAATACGCCCTGCTCCGTCCGCCAAATCCCTGGCGTATTTTTGAAAACACCAGTTGGTTCGCTACCTTCCAGCGCGGATCTGTGGGCGTTTCGCCTCGTGCAATTTCTTCTTTATGTTTTTCGCCGATTCGCACTGCCCAGTCAAAAATCTTCCGCCGCAAGCCATGGCCGGCGCGACGTTCAGACTCAGCGCGCACTTTTTCATAGACGCGCGGCACCGCAACAATAATTGTGGGTTTGGCTTCCTGCAGCATCTGCGGAAGCTGATCGAACACAGCGCAATAGGCAAGGCTAACGCCGTCCAGATAACAGACGTAATCAACGTGGCGCGCAGTGACGTGAGATAGGGGAAGAAATGAGAGATATACGTCACCGGGCGTCCACTCCGCCTGCTTGCTGGCCATGATGGCGCAAGTAGTGAGATTGCCGTGACTTAGCATTACGCCCTTTGAGGTCCCTGTGGTTCCCGAAGTATAGATCAGGGTGGCCAGGTCGTCTGGCGTGATTCGATGCGCTTCTTCATCAAATTGCGGGTCTTCTTCGAGCGATGCGGAATTGATTAAAGACCACATGGGAATTACATTGACTTCACTAATCTCATCCATCACAACAATTTTTTCGAGTGAGGTCTGCTCCCGGATGGATTGGATCTTGCGCAGCTGTTCCAGCGTGGAAACAAAAATCACGCGCGCGCCGGAATTCTGCAAGAGATACAGAGTCTGGTCCGCCGTGAGCGTGGCGTAAATTGGGACATCGATGATTCCGGTGGTTACGCAGGCAAAGTCGGCAATCATCCATTCCGGCCGATTTTCGCCCAGGATCGCAACGCGGTCGCCTTTATGGATTCCCCATTGCTTCAAGACCCTGGCAAGAGTAGCCACATAGCCATAGAGCTGGCGAGAAGAGATCACCTGCCATTCGCTGCCGCGCTTGAACATTACATGGCGTTCCACATCGTGCGCGATTGAAGCAAAGAAAATGTCGGCGAGGGTATTGATTTCCATACTTAGGGTCCCGTTTCTACGCCTTTAAGGACAATCGCCACAACCGAATCAGTCAGGGTGGAGAGGTGATAATCGCGGTCCCGGTCGCGATCGGAAAGGATCCATGTAGTAACTATCTCATCCACTGCGCCGAAGAAGCAATGCGCGGCAATAGTTACGGAAATGTCGGCCCTAAAGACGCCGGCTTCCTGGCCTTCACGCAGAACGCCTTTGATTACATCAAAGTATTCCACTAGAAGGTTATGAGAAAACTGGCCAAGGAATTTCGCGCTATGCCTGAGTTCGGTCTGGAAGACGATGGCCAAACTGCGGTTTGAGCCCAGGGATTCCAGGTGAAGAAAGGCCAGGCGGCGCAATTTTTCCCGCGGATCAGCCAACTGGTCGAGCGAACTCCGCGCCCGCTGGATGAACCGGTGAAAGGCGGAGTCAATCGACGCCATCAGCAATTCATCTTTGTTCTTGAAATAGAGATAGATAGTGCCGTCAGCCACCCCGGCGCGGTCGGCAATTTCTGCCACTCGAGAATGGAAAAACCCGTGCTCGGCGATGACTTCAATGGCAGCGTCCAGAATGCGCTGGTACTTGTCTGATGTGCCGTTGGCTGACCGGGCAGCTGTTTGTGAAGGCCGTTTAGCCATGAGAGAACCTTGAATTTACTTGGATTTGCAGGGTAGCGCAACTTCTAAATTTGGCCTAATCGGCCTGGCAAAGCTCAAATTTAGCTTGAGAATTCCAGCCCAAGGTGTAGGATGCGAAAGCGCAAGGCGGAGCTGCTGCCGCATGCTGTGGCAGGACCGAACTTGAACGAATACGGGGTGCCATCATGAAGAAATTGCTGGTTTTTGTCATCTTCTTCCTCATTGCGGCCATGGCTCGGCAAAGCCCGGCGCTGGGATTACGCGTAACGTTGCAAAGCGGCGGTGAAGATATCCTGATGCTGTTCGCGCCTCAAGCGGGCGATCCTGTGCACATTGTCCAGGCATCATTTGGCGCTGACAATGTGCTATTGGACGCTCATCTGGAAAACAAGAGCCACAATAAGATCCAGGTTTACCGCCTTGGCTGGGTAGCTGTTAAAAAAGATGACGTAAGGATGGGTCGAGGCGAGCTGGTGACAGTCCCCGAAAAGGTAGATACCACCGCCGAGTTCGACATTTCGGCAAACGCCGTTCCTTCCAGGGAAGACTTGTCCAGACATCCGGCAGGGGTTGTTGTGTATGTTGCGGAACTGCAGTTTCAGGATGGCACCAAATGGCAAGCCGACGCTAAGAAGCTTAAAAAAGAAGCCATCGACATGCTCAAATAGCAAGCTCGTGTTACAGCGGCTGCTTGCCGTACCACTCCAGGAACTGCCGAAACGCCTTTCCGCGATGGCTATGTTCGCGTTTTTGTTCCAGTGGAAGTTCCGCAAACGTCTTGCCGAGAGCAGGGAAGTAAAACAGCGGGTCGTACCCAAAGCCCTGAGTCCCGCGGGGGACGGTCAGAAGTTCTCCTGGCGCTTCGCCCGTAAAGGTGGCAAGGGTCTGTCCATCCCGGGACAGCGCAATCACACACACATATTTTCCTGTGTATCGATCTCGATTGAGACGTTTCAGTTGAGCAATGAGCGCGGCGTTGTTTGCTTCATCGTCAGAGTTTTGGTCTGATGCCACACCTGACTGAAGTACGGCAGCGTAACGGGCTGAATGGACGCCGGGCGCGCCATGGAGCGCGTCAACTGCCAGCCCTGAGTCTTCCGCCAGCACCAACTCACCCGGCGCAAGGCGGCTGTAATACTCGGCCTTGATTCTGGCATTTTGCTCAAAAGTGGTTCCGTCTTCAATCGCCGGCGGCACTTCAGCCATGCGCGGCAAGGGATCAAGCGCAATGGATAATGCCTGCGCCGCCTCGCGGAGCTCTCGTACCTTGCCTGGGTTGGTGGTGGCTAGATAGATCCTGGGCATTAAAAAAGATTCCAACAAAAACAATATTTACGATATCAGTGCACTCCCAGGAATCCGAAGAGTGCAACACCTATTCCCAGAATGGTGCTGATAAAGGAAAGTTGCCAGAATAGCTTTGCTTCCGCCAGCAGCGCTATTGAACAAAGGACAATTGAGATTTCCAGAAATAGTTCTGCGCCGTCATAGTAATTGGCCCGCCGCTCCACCAGGTCTCTTTCGCGCTCCATCTCTTTGGCATTTTCCTGGATATTTACTGCGCCGGGCTTGTGGCCAGAGGATTTGTTTTCGTGCGTCTCCTTGGCAGCGCTGGCTTCTTTGCCGTGCTCTTTAGTAGCTTCGTCGTTGGCAGGGGATTCTTTTTTGTCGGACTCGCCTTTCTCCTTCTTCTCTTCCTTGGTGTCGCTTGTAGAATCAGGTGTTAACAGTGGCCGGAGGATGGCGGAATCCCGGGCCGGACTGCTGCATCCATGCTCAGGCGGCGTGCCGCATTCTTCGTCCAGGGACTTTTTGTAATCCTTCAGCGCCAGATCTTTTCCATTGGGCAGCAGTGCCGCCACTTCGGCCATGGCACCGTATTCATGGGCACGACTGTGCTTGGCCTGGTAAAAGTTCCACTCGTCTACAATCTTGCCCTGAATCAGGCCTTCTTCAGTATGGGTGCGATGGCCCATCAATGTGGCAATAGCCAGCAAAACCGCCACAATCGCCATAGTGAGGCCGATCCCTCTTTCACCGCTTTTGTGCGCGTGTTCCGCGCCTTCCCTGAGTTCTTCTTCTAAGCTCATTTGCGTCCTTCCTCAAGACCGCTGCAAGCCGCTTACAACACATATTGGGTCGAGAGAAGTTGTTATTCCAAATTTTGCGTGATCATCTTTCCTGGTTGATAGAACCTGTGCTGTCAATTCCGATGAAGAAACTTGAGCCGCTTTTGCGGATGAGCCTGGGCCGGGACATCGTCATACTTCAAGACACTGATTGAACCATCCACTTCAAGCACCGCCAGCGCCGCGTCATCAACGCAGGCCACCCCATGCTCGCGCAGGGCGCGGTTGAGTTCGTCCATAGAGATATGCTCTTTTGCCATGTGTGCGGCAACACATTCGCCATTGTGGATTAAAAGGGTCGGCGATCCCTGGATCATTTTTCTAAAACCGCGATTCAGTCCTGAAAGTTCCGCCAGCAGGAAATTCAGAGTGAGCAGGACCAGCGCTGCTGTGGCGCCACCCATCAGGGATGTGTCCGGGCCGGTCATGGCATTTTGCACTGAATTGCTGAGAAGCAGCAGGAGCGTGAGATCGAAGGGCGTCATCTGGCCGACTTCGCGCTTTCCCGTTAGCCGAATGCCAACCAGCACCAGCGCATACACCGCCGTGGTGCGGAGTGCGATCTCCAGGACCGTATGCCAGTTTGTGAGCATTGCGCAGATTGTAGCTTTTCAGCGTCGAATTGCAAATTTGTATTTCATGTAGACAGTTGCAGGCCGGCGCTGAACCAAAGTTTTCTCACCCGATTCACGCGCCTGGCCGGCGGCAAGGGGACAGATTGAAGCAGCTTTGCTAAAATGGTTGAGTTGCCTCCGCAACCTGCGCGCCCTTAGCTCAGCTGGATAGAGCGTCTGACTACGAATCAGAAGGCCGGGAGTTCGAATCTCTCAGGGCGCGCCATACCCCAATAACTTATCAAGTTTTTAGTCCAACATGGCTTCCACGCCAGCATGGGCTGCAAGTCTGAAACGACTTTTTCGAGCGGCTGCCCTGGACCAACGCAATCATTGACTGCCGATGGCAAGCGGTCGATTTGTTCAGCGCATCAGGTGGAAGCATCCAACTAAAGGCCGAGCGTTTAAGGCGACCCTGCGGGTAGGATCGTATCGGCTACGATTCCAGTGAAATTTTGTTTATGGATGTTGGAGGAAAGCATGAAATCTACTGTCAATCCTGAATGCACCGTCCGCAAGCTCACCGATTTTGAAGACAACAATGATCCAGGTCCAGGGCCGAAGCTGGACCGGCGGCATTTAATAAGGATGGGTGTGGCCTCCGTCTTTGCGACTTTGCTTCCAATCCGGCCGCTGCACGCGCAATCCGAGCCGCAAACCTGCGCTCCTGTTATCCCACAGAACCACGCTGCATCAAACGGCGGCTCTTGCCCTTATCCGATTCCGTGGCTCGATAAGAATGGCAACCACAATCAGAGTCCAATGCCAAATGTCGAACTTTCCAACATCTATCACTTCAAGGGAAAGCTGGCCCGTTGCAACGGCTTCCACGGAATGGGCACTGATAACAAGGGAAATCGGCTCGCCTGGGGCAATCCCACAACGGACTACAGCTACATGGCGGGCGAGTACTGGGCCGCGCGCCAGGCTCATCAAGCCATATTCGCTCATACCTGACTAACGGTATTCAAGGGACCGGCGGCCCCCACGAACCAGATACACGATTTTCATCCACCCATTTCAGCAGAAGGTTTGTATTGGGTTACACCCGTTCCTTCCACTGGCCTTACCTTCAGTGCGGACAATAAAACTGCTACGCTGCAAATGACAAATGTGCCAATTATTGACCAGCCGCGTTGGCCGGCAATGGATGCTGAGACCACCCCGGCATTCATGGATTTCAAGCTGGCGTTCAAGGCGACCGATCAGCCCGTGAAGTATGAGGATGCGGCGCGGCAATACCGCTTTGAAGGCTTCAAAGCGGCCGCCCAACTTGAGGCAGCCTTTCGTGTGCCCTCGATTGACTTCAGCTTCAAAACTGACCCGCTGGAAACATCGAGCTGCGACTTTGCCGTGATGGGCAGCGCAGTCAACGGAAAGTACTATGAAGCAGTGAAAAGCAGCTGACTGACTCCGATATGAGATCATTTTGGGGGCGGAGTTTCTCTTCTATTGTTCGCATCAGTGTGAAAAATCCGATGTTGCCGCTGACAGGGGAAAGCAGGAGCTGCCGTCCAAGGGTGACGAAAGGACGCTGGCTGATTGGAACTAAGAGTTTTTAATGTCCATTTTATGCAAGACTAATCCAGCGGTGACACGATATAATCTTTCGGACGCGGGCCGTTTTCCGCCATTTGAACTCGATGCCTACGATTAAGAGATATTTGCGTTGGGCGGTGCTGGGGCTGATTTTCGTGCTCACGGCCTCGGTCAACCTGTTTTGCGTCGTGATTGATAATGATGGCGACGGGGATCCTACGACGGGATTAACCATCGAGTTTACGGCTGTTCAGGGTAAAAGAATCCAGGTTGTCGCCAGCCCGGTACACTTGAAGTCCACCGTTGCCTTGAAAGTGTTTCGCGCAAGATTTTTTCACAAGCAACGAGTCGAGCGTTCGAATGAGCTGAACACCAATTCCAGCTTTTCCAATTTGATAGACCTCCTTGGCCCTCCGCTAAGGTGCTAGTTTCCTAACTATCCTTCCTAACCTTCGCCATAAATTCGCGTAGTCCGCCTTGTGTGAGTCGCGGCCTAACTCGAATTCCTGGCGCTTCGTTGACCTTAAAGGTCCCGGTAAGAGGCTAATCCCCTCCTGAAGACACCGGGGATGGAGAAATTATGGCACGCGCTAAACGCAACAGGCAGCTTTCGTCAAAGGAGTTGATGCAGCTTACCATCTGGGGCGGACTATTGTTTATGATCCTCCTGGGACTTGTATACGGACTTGTGCGCGCCGGCGCCGTGATCCCGGTTGGCAGCGGAGTTGAACGTCACGCAGCCACGGCCAGTCACGGAAATACGGCAGATTCTCATCCATAAGACACACTTTGTAGAACTTGCCCTTAAGAGCAGGGAACGTGTCCTTCGCCTTTATCCCGCCACGCAAAAGCCGCGCGTGCCGGAGATCCCGCCTTCCCATTCCTGTATGGATTGGGTAAACCGATGTGCCAGGTTCAGAATGGTACATCGCGGAGATGCTAGCTGTGGAGTCTCAAGAGGTTGTTCCGATCGAGGCCGGAGCGGCTGATAGGTGGAACATGGTTGAGGCTACCATGAGGACGGTGCCAGTTGTAATGGTGAAGCCAGGGAAGAAGATGTTCGTGACGGTGTTGCGAG